>JADZBY010000544.1 GCA_020851855.1 Anaerolineae bacterium | reverse complement strand
CATGAAGAGGGAGGGGCGAAGAGAGCCGGGTTTTCCCCTTCCCCTCTCTTATGGGGGGAAGGGCAGGGTTAGGGGGTGTTCTTTCCTTGTCTGGGTACTAGCACCCTCTGTGCACGCACGGCCAGCCGCCCCTACAGCGCCGCCGTGGGTAGGGGCGTGTCGCGACGCGCCCGCCGTAATGATCGGCCCTATTCCTGGGAATCCGGCGTTGAGATGCCGACGGAATCTAAGCCCGCCAGGGCTTCGTAGCTTCAGCCCCATGCTGAAGCATGGGGTGCCATTGGCCCCTGCGGCGTCAACCCCGCCCACCCTGCCTGCGGCTTGTCGGTGGGCCGTCGCGATGCTATAATAGCCGAACTTTTGTGCTACTGAATCATCCCTCGATGGGTCCGGCCTCGACGGCTCAGATTTTGAACGCACGTGCGGGATGGAGAGACGGTGGTGGCTCCCGACCAGCTTGAGCTTGACAACCGCTGGCTGACGCGGAAAACGTTCCTCGAAGGCCCGGCGGGCGCAGGCAAAACGACGCTCGCGGCGCGCTTCCTGCTCCGGCTTCTGGAAGTGGGCGTTGCGCCGGACCGTATCCTGGTGCTTGTGCCGCAGGTGACGCTGGGGCGGCCCTATGAGCAGGCGCTGCGCGATACGCCCGGCGAAGCGGCCACCGTCCATGCGATGACCATCGCCGGGCTGGCGCGGCAGGCCGTGGAGTTCTACTGGCCGCTCGTTGCCGAGCCGCTGGGCTTTGCCGATCCGGCCAAAGAGCCGACCTTCCTGAACGTGGAGACGGCGCAGTATTTCATGGCGCGTTTTGCCGTGCCGATGGCGGCAGAAGGGCATTTCCAAAGCGTGCGCATCGCCCCGCCGCGCATCGTCTCCCAGGTGCTCGATAACCTGAACCGTGCGGCGCTCATGCGCTTCCCCATCGACGAGGTGGCAAACCGGCTCAGCGCGGCGTGGGGCGACGAACGCGACTCGGCGCGCATCCCGGTCTATCAGACCGCCGTGGACATCGCGCAGGCCTTCCGCGCGCACTGCCTACAACACAACCTGCTCGACTTCTCGCTGATCATGGAAGCGTTCCTCTCGCACGTCATGCCCAACGAGCGCTTTCAGGCCGATCTGCGTGGGCAATTTGACTACCTGATCGCGGACAATCTCGAAGAAGATAGCCCCGTCGCCCATGATCTGATCGATTGGCTGTTGCCTGGCCTTCGGGCGGCGCTGCTGGTGTTCGACAGCGAAGGCGGCTACCGGACTTTGCTCGGCGCGGACCCGGAAAACGCGCTCGGCCTGAGCACACGCTGCGATGAGGTGGTGCGCCTGGACGGCTCGCACGTCATGTCGCCGCCGCTTGAGGCGCTCGCCGCCCGCTTTGACCGCGTGCTTGGCCCGGTTTACAAGCCGCCGCCCGAAAACGCCGACGATGACGACCTGGGCGCGGCCTTCGAGCTGACCTTTCACCGCTTCTTCCCGCAAATGGTGGATTGGACGGCGGCGGAGATCGTCAAGCTGGTGCGCGACGGCGCGCCGCCCAACCAGATCGCCGTGCTGGCCCCGTCGGTGAGCGATTCGCTGCGCTTCACACTGTCCTATCGGCTTAAGGCGTATGCCGAGCAGGCGGGCATCGACGTGCCGCTGCTCTCGCACCGGCCTTCGCGCGCCCTGCACGACGAGCCGTCGACGCGGGCCATGCTGACGCTGGCCGCACTGGCGCACCCGGAGTGGGGCGAACGCCCACCCGGCGACGACGTGGCCGACGCGCTGGCCCAGTCCGTCGCAGAGTTGGACCCGGCGCGGGCGCGGCTTCTGGCGGGCATCGTCTATCGGGAGCGGGGCGGCGCGCCGTCTATGTCGCCCTTCGCCCGCATCCACCCGGAGATGCAAGAGCGTGTTTCGTTCCGCCTGGGCGAGCGATTCGACCTTCTGCGCGAATGGTTGGAGAGCTACAAGGCCGAGCGCGAACACGACGGCCCGGCCCCGCTGGACCATTTCTGGCGGCGGCTGTTTGGCGAGGTGCTGGCCCAGCCGGGCTTCGGTTTCCACGAAAATCTGGAAGCCGGGCGCGTCGTGGCGCAGCTCATCGAGTCGGCGCAGCGCTTCCGGGCGGCGCTTTACCCCGGCCTGGACCAGGACTGGCTGGCGGCGGGCCGCGAGTACGTCGCGCTCACCCACCAGCGCCTTCTGCCCGCGCTCTTCGCCCAGAACTGGGACGACGAATTGACGGGTGCGGTGTTCTTGGCCCCGACGTCGACCTTTTTGCTGCGAAACCGGTTCGTGGACTACCAGTTCTGGCTGGATGCAGGCGGCGGCATGTGGGCGCAGCGCCTGGAACAGCCTTTGACGCACCCGTATGTCTTGCGCCGCGACTACCCGCCCGACCGCGTCTGGACCGACGAGATGGAAGCCGACGCCGAACGCATGGCGCTGTACCGCGTCGTGATCGGGCTGCTGCGCCGCTGCCGCAAGAAACTGGCGCTGGGCATTGCCGACCTGGGCGAGAGCGGCTTTGAGCAACGCGGCATGTTGTTGCACGTCCTGCAACAGGTCATGCGCCGCCCGATAGCCGGCGTTGATCCGGCGCTGGCGGCGGACGAAACGCCCGTAGATGATGAGGAAGACGAGGGATGAGCGCGTAATGGCCGTCGAAGAGCAGGGCGCAGAAATCCGGTTTCGCCCGACACAGCTACACATTCTGCAATACACCGGCGGCAAGGTCGGCGTTTCGGCGGCTCCCGGCAGCGGTAAGACCTTCACGTTGTCGCACCTTGCGGCGCGACTCGTCGCCCGGCTCCTGGAGAGCGACCGGATCGACGACCAGGAAGTGCTGGTCGTGACCTTCTCCAACTCGGCGGTGAACAGCATCAAGGCGCGCGTGGCGGCCATCCTGCAGGAGACGCGCGTCGTGCTGCCCTACGCCGGCTATCGCGTGCGCACGCTGCACGGGCTGGCCCACGACATTGTGCGCGAACGCCCGGCGCTCGTCGGGCTGGCCGACGACTTCCAGATTATCGATGAGCGCGTCGCCGCCGAGATGCGCCGGACCGTGGTGGACAACTGGGTCAAAGAACACGGGCGCGCGCTGCTCCAGGCGTATGCCAACCCGGAAAAAGTCGACAACGAGCCGTGGCTGAACCGCACGGTGGCCTCAGACGTGCCCAAACTGGCGCTGGGCATGGCCGAGGTGTTCATCCACCAGGCCAAAGACCGCCGCCTGACGCCCGCCGACCTCAAGCGCCGGCTGGACGATTACGGGCAGGACTTGCCGCTGGCGCGTTTCGCCTACGAGGTGTACGACGCCTACCAGCGCAATCTCGCCTATCGCGGAGCCGTCGATTTTGATGACCTCGTGCGGCTGGCGCTCGTCGCGCTCGATTCGGACAAGGCCTACCTGAAGCGGCTCCGGGCGCGCTGGCCATACATCCTCGAAGATGAGGCGCAAGACAGCAGCCAACTTCAGGAAACGCTGCTCCGGCTGCTCTCGCGCGACAAAAACTGGGTGCGCGTGGGCGACCCGAACCAGGCCATCAATACGACGTTCACCACGGCGCACCCGCGTTACCTGCGCGCCTTCCTGGAGCGGCGCGGCGTCAAGAAGTACACGCTCGAAGAGGCGGGCCGCTCCGCGTTGCCCATCATCGCGCTGGCCAACGAATTGGTGCGCTGGGCCTGCAACGATCACGACGAGCCGGCCCTGCGCGACGCCTTCCGCGAGCAGGTGATTCGCCCCGTCGCGCCGGACGACTCCCAGCCCAACCCCGGCCCCGACGAGGCCCTGGTCTATATCCACCTTCGCAACGGCGAAAAAGTGACGCCGGAGCGCGAATTGGACATGGTGGCCGAGTCGCTGGTCAATTGGCTGCCCGATAACCCGGATCGCACCGTCGCCGTGCTCGTGCCGGAAAATAAGCACGGCTTCCAACTGGCCCAGATGCTACGCGAGCGGCGCGTACCCTATGAAGAACTCTTGCGCAGCACCACCGCGACGCGCGAGACGGCGGAACGCCTGCGCAGTGTGCTCGAATTTCTGGCCAGCCCGCTCACACCCGGCGGCGGCGACAAGCTGGCGCGCCTGTATACGGACCTGTGGTGGCCGCAGACGCTCGGCAAAGGCGCGGTTCGGCCCGAAACGACGGAGCTTCAGCAAGCCATCCGCGATGCGCTGGCGGGCTGCAAGCGGCTCGAAGCCTTCCTGTGGCCCGAATGGGACGCGCCGCCGCTCCGGGCGCTCGAACTGCCGCGCGATCTGCCCGACGAGGCGGAGATTGACCTGGAAATGTTCCGGCAGCGCGTGCGGCTCTGGCTGGACGCCACCATCCTGCCCATCGACCAGTTGATGCTGACGTTGGGCCAGACGTTGTTCACCGAGCCGAACGATCTGGCGCTGACGTACAAACTGGCGCAACTTCTGCGCGGCTACGCCTATGCCAACCCGCAGGCGCGCCTCAAGCAGTATGTCGAGGAGTTGCGCGTCATCAGCCAGAACGAGCGGCGCTTCCTGGGCTTCGAGGATGCCGAGGTCGGCTACACGCCCAAGCCCGGCCAGGTGACGATTGCCACCATGCACTCGGCAAAGGGCCTGGAGTGGGACCGCGTGTACCTGCTCTCGGTGAACAACTACAGTTTTCCGGGCGCGCAGTACTACGACAAGTACCAGGATGAGAAATGGTACGTGCGCGACCAGCTCAACTTGAAAGCCGAGGCGCTGGCCCAGCTTGACGCCCTGACCGGCGACGCGCCTTACCGGGAAGGCGATGCGTCGCTCCAGGCGCGGCTCGACTTCTGTGCGGAGCGGCTCCGGCTGCTGTACGTGGGCATCACCCGCGCCCGCCGCGAATTGCTGATCCTGTGGAATACCGGGCGCTTCGGGCGGGGCGAAGATTCGGACAAACGGCCCGCCGTGGCGCTGATGCACCTGTCGGCGTTCGTCACGAACCGCGCCAGCGTATGACGGAGCACGTCACGCCGTGAAAGGGGCGTCCCTTGACCGCATCCGGTGGCCCATCCAGCGCCCCGATCCAGCTGCGCCCGTTCACACCCGCCGATTTACAGGCGGTGCTGCGGCTGGAAAAGCGCGTTTTCCCGCTGGACGCTTATGGGCGTTACGAATTTCTGAACCTGTACCGCTGGGGACGCGAGACGTTTCTCGTCGCGGTGCAGGGCGAGCGGCTGGTCGGCTATGTGGCCGCCCTGCTCAACGACAGCGAGAAAGAGGGCTACATTGCGTCCGTCGCCGTCGACCCGGAGCAGCGACGCGCCGGACTTGGCACGCGGCTGATGAATACAGTCGTAGACAAACTGCGCGCTGAAGGCGTGGCGAGTGTGGCGCTGCACGTCCGCGCGGAGAACGAACCGGCCATCGGCATGTACCGGCGGCTCGGCTTCGACGTGGAGCAGGTCGAGCCGCACTATTACCCGGATGGCATGGACGCGCTGGTCATGCGCCGCGTACTGGGCGAAAGGTAAACGAAACGGCCTTCACTCCCTACCCCTCTGCATGTCGCCCCTCGCCCTGGGGGAAGCGGGTTGGGGGTGAGTCCTCTTCCGCAACCCGCCCTGTGCGCCCGCCGTACAGTGTGATACAACCTGACGTGACGCTGTGAAGGGACGAGTCGCCATAATTGGGCGGCATATCGCATGAATTTCGACGTATTTACGCTCGCGGCGGTGACCGACGAGCTAAACGACAAGCTTAGCGGCGGGCGCGTACAGGATAGCCTGGAGATCGGCAACGAGGCGGTCGGGCTGGAAATCTACGCCGGGCACACCCGCCATTACCTGCTGGTGAGCGCCCATCCCCAGGAAGCGCGCCTGCACCTTGCGCCGGACCGGCTGCGGCGTGGTGTTGAGCACCCGTCGCCGCTCGGCCTGCTCATGCGCCGCCACCTGGAAGGCGCGTTCTTGCGCAAGGTATCGCAGCCGCCCTGGGAGCGCGTCGCCCACCTCGAGTTTGATGGCCCGGAAGGCCCCATCACGCTCATTGCCGAGACGATGGACCGCCGCAGCAACATCCTGCTGGTGCGCGACGGCAAAATCCTGGACTGCGTGCGGCGCGTCGGGCCGGACGAGAACCGCGTGCGCGTCAGCCTGCCCGGCCATGAATACGCGCCGCCGCCGCCCCAGCCCTTGAAGCGCCCGCCGACCAAGCTCACGCTGGCATTGCTGGCCGACATGCTCGACGGCAACCCGGAGAAGGTGGCGTGGCGGCTCTTGACGGAGCAACTGCTCGGCTTCAGCCCGATGCTGGCCCGCGAAGCCATCTACCGCGCCGCACAGCGCCTCGAAGGCGTGCGCGCGGCGGATGTGAGCGCCCGCGCCCTGCTCGACGTGATCGCCGGATTGACCGATCAGCTCATGCATGGGCAGTTCGAGCCGGGAGTCGCGGAAGAGAACGGCCTCGTCCGGGCCTACGCGGCGTATGAGATCACGCACCTGCCCGGTTGGCGGCCCACAGAGGGCATCAGCGCCGCGCTGGTCGCCTTTCACGGCGCGCCGGTGGGCGCAGAAGCCTACGAAGCGGCCAAAGCGCCGGTGCGCGCCCAGATCGACGAGGCCAGCGAGCGTGTAACCCGGCGGCTGGAGTCGCTGCGGCGGCAGGCCAGCGACGAAAGCGAGCGGGAGCGGTTGCGCCAGTCCGGCGAGCTGATCCTTGCCTACCAGTACCAGGTGAAGCCGCGCCAGACCGAGCTGGTAGCGCAGTACGACTTTGACGCGCCGCCGCTGACTATCGCGCTGGACCCGAGCCTGACGGCGGTGGAGAACGCGCGGGCCTATTTCGAGCGCTACGACAAGGCGAAACGCGCCGCCGCCGGTGTGCCGTCGCTGATCCAGGCGGCGGAGAACGAGCTGGCCTTTCTGAAGCAGCTCAGCACGGACCTCACGCTGGCCGCCAACTGGCCGGAGATCGCGGAAGTGCAGGAAACGCTCCAGGCAAACGGCTACTGGCGTGGGCCGCGCGCTGCCGGGCCGCGCGGCGGCAAGTCCGCGCCGCTCAAGGTGACGACGCCGGAAGGCATTGTGATCTGGGTGGGGCGGAACTCGCGACAGAACGACGAGGTGACGTTCAGCAAGGGCCGTCCGGAAGACCTGTGGCTGCACGCGCGCGGCGTTCCGGGCGCGCACGTCGTCATCAAGAGCGGCGGGCGGCGCGTCCCTGGCGCGGTCATCGACCGAGCCGCCGGACTGGCCGCCTACTACAGTGCGGCGCGTGGCGAGGGGCGCGCCCTGGTGGACGTGACCGAGCGGCGCTACGTGCGTAAGATCAAGGGCGGCAAGCCGGGCATGGTCACCTATCGCAACGAGTCGCCCGTCGAGGCCACCCCGGCGGGCGAACGGTGAAGACGCGCCTCATCCCCGATGCCCAATTGGCGTGAAGAGGATTGGTAGGTAGGCAGGGCGCACCGTAGGGACAACGCCTGCGTGATCCGCCGTCCGGGTGCACATCAGGGGCGATCTGCGCAATAGGGGCGGGCGGGATAGAAACGGACGAGGCAGGCCTCGTCCCTACGCCGCACCGTCCCCCCTCTCCACGCCGGTGCTCCGCGTGGAGAGGGGGTAGGGGGTGAGGTCCGTCTCCCCTATGGCCTCAAGTCCAGGCTATCCTCGCCTGACTCATTGACCATGAGCGGTGTGGGCGTGCCCGTGCCAGGGGACACGCTCGCCGCCACGTCGGTCGGCGCAGCCGTTGGTCCAGTCGTCGGCGCGGCGGCGCTACCGGAACACGGCGCGCCGCTGTCCAGCAACAGGCAGCGCCCGTTGGCCTCTTGCCCGCGCGACCGGAAACCATCCCAATCGTGCCCCTCGCCCCAGAACCAGTAGGGCAACCTGCCATCCCGCACGTAATACGTGTTCCGGTCGAACGTATTGTTCGAGGTCCAGAACGGCTCGTTGCCTGCGCCGCCCGTGATGCCGCCGATGGGATCGTGCGGAGTAACGTATTCCGGCGGGTTCAGGTAACGGATCGTATTCTCGTACACCGTGTAGTCGCGGCTGGGCCACTGGTTGCGGTACGACTCGTAGATCATGATGATGCCGCGCCCGCGCCCGGACACGGTGACGTCGTTGTTGTACACGTCGCCCTGCTCGGAGTTCACGATCAGAATCTCCGCGCCGCCCCACAAACCGCCCGTATTGTTATCCTTGCGGTTGTTGCGCACGACGTTGTTGCGGATGGTCGTGTTCACGTTCAGCTCGTCCATGATGCCGCTGCCATAGTTTTCCTCGACGAGGTTGTCCTCGATGATGGCGTTGCGGTTGTACACGTCCAGCCACAGGCCGATCCCGACGTTGCTATGCACGTGGTTGTTGCGGATGACGAGGCCCTCGTTTGGCCCGCGCTCCAGGTAGCGCTTGATGGTCGGGCCGTAGGTCGAGTCGACCCACACATCCTGATCGGTGAATTTGCTGCCGCCGCCCGCCCAGACGCGGTCACGGTCATTCAGCGCCCAGCCGTTTCCGGCAAGCTCGTTGTACTCGAAGACGATGTTCGAGCCGTTGATCTCGACGCCCATCTCCGAGTTGTTCAGGATGCGGTTGTTGCGGATGACGGAGCCGTCGCCCCAGCCCCAGTTCGCCTTGCCGAGCGAGATGCCCAGCACGTTGTCCTGGATGACGTTGCCCTCAATGCGCCAGCCTTCGCCGCCTTCAACCGCGCCTTCGGGGCTGAGGAAGCCCTTGATCGAGGTCTGTGAGGCGTACCGCTGGATGGTCAGGCCGCGCACCGTGACGTTGCGGATCGGCTCGGCCTGGTTGGGCGCAAAGAGGGAGTGGAAGGCGAAGCGAGTCGTGTTGCCGCCGTCCATGATCGCGCCCGGCAGCCCGATGTAGGTGTCGCCGGTGCGTGGGCGGATCGTCTGGTTCTGGTGTGTGCCCGCGGCAAGGCAAAACGTCGTGCCCGGCGGGTTGGCGTCCACGACGGCCTGCAGCGTCTCGCCGGGTTGCATCATGACCGCGCCGTCCGGGCACGAGAAGCTCTCCGCATACGGCCCATAGTCAACCGGCGCGGGTGGGCGCTGCGCCGAATCAGCATGGGCTGTGCGCACGCGCGTCGGGATGGGCAGTGGTGTGGCCGTGGGCGGCGGCGCTTCCTGGAACTCGAAGCGCACCCAGTCCAGGTCGAAATATTCACGCTGCACGTGGAAGC
Organism: Anaerolineae bacterium; assembly: GCA_020851855.1. Taxonomy (GTDB): domain Bacteria; phylum Chloroflexota; class Anaerolineae; order Aggregatilineales; family UBA2796; genus JADZBY01. Next base: position 5,139 of record JADZBY010000544.1, on the reverse strand, counting down.
GAATTGTGCGCCGCCCGGCCTCGATCATCCCACCCGGCGCGACGAATTCTCTCAGGTCTTCGTAGCTGTCCGTTTTGGGGATGAGGACGACGGCAAAGCGCGCTCCGTCCACTTCAACACGTAAGGTGGCCTGATCCTCGGTGGTTGCGGCGCGGATGAGAAGGTGATACCAGCCCGTCTCCGGCACATCCACCTCGTAATCGAGCCATTCGCCGGTCGCCATCCAGCCCAGCGCGTAGCCGCCGCCGGCCAGCGCTTTGATGTCTACGTCATCGTGGCGGAGCGCGCCGCCCTGGTTGCCGACGGTTGTGTCCTGGTAACTGACGCCCGGACCGCCCTCGCCGTAAGCCTCGGCCTGAATCACGAAGTAGCCGGGGCCATATTCCGGCGTCAGATCGGGCGTTTCGCCCCCTGGCGTCGGCGTCAGCAGCGGGTCGGCGTGCACACCCTGAACGCCAAACGGCGCATTGCCCACCAGCAGTGCGCTCAGAGTCAAAGCCAGGGTGGTTGCCATCACCAGGAAAACGTGTCGGGACGGTCTTACGTGTGTTGGGGTGGAGTTTCTGGTGTCCATCCTCGTCCTATTTCGTATGCCGTGTGCGTCTATAGAGCGTGTTATGCACTTCGCACGCCGGGCATGGCCCAGACAGGCGAAGCCAACACGTTTACCTCACCCCCGGCCCCTCTCCACGCGGTACGCTGCGGGGAGAGAGCAGGGGTGAGGCCCAGACCTTATAACAAGCGCTATGCCGTGTGCGCCTGGACCTCGGCGTTTTCCCCTCTGGCCACGACGCCGGAGCGATCCCACGTCTTCCACGGGGCCTGGCCGCTGTCCCACAGCCTCTCCAGCAGTTGCTTGTCGCGCAGCGTGTCCATGCACTGCCAGAACGAGTCGTGCTGATAGGCCATCAACTGCCCATCGGCGGCCAGGCGTTCCAGCGGCTCGCGTTCCCATTTCTGGTCGTCGCTGTCGATGTAGCGGATCACTTCCGGCTCAAGCACCATGAAGCCGCCATTGATCCAACCCACATCCATCTGCGCTTTCTCGCGGAAACCGGTGATGCGCGGGCCGTCAAATTCCAGGTGGCCGAAGCGCGCCGGTGGCCGCACGGCGGTCATCGTCGCCAGCTTACCGTGTGCGCGGTGAAAGGCCAGCAGATCGCGGATGTTCACGTCCGAGACGCCGTCGCCATAGGTCATCATGAACGTCTGGTTGCCCAGGCGGCTGGCCACGCGCCGGATGCGGCCCGCCGTTTCCGTGTGCAGGCCGGTATCGACCAGCTCGATCTGCCAGTCCAGGTTGGTGTCGGAGTCCAGCTTGACCGTCCGCGTCTTGAGGTCTACCACCATGTCGCTGTTCAGCACGCAGTAGTCGGCCACGAACTTCTTGATCACTTCACCCTTGTAGCCGAGCGCCACAACGAACTTTTTGAAGCCGTGGTGCGCATAGTGGTGCATGATGTGCCACAGGATCGGATGGCCGCCGATCTCGACCATCGGCTTGGGCTTGACGTCCGTCTCTTCGGCGAGGCGAGTGCCCAGGCCGCCCGCCAGGATGACGATCTTGATATCTTCGTCCATGTCACACCGCCTGTTCGCTTAGTCCAACACCTGAACTTCGGGAATGGGCACGACGAACTTGCCGCCCCATTCACGGACATAGGCCATTTGCTCCCGGATTTCATCGCGCAGGTTCCAGGGCAGGATCAACACGTAGTCGGGCTTCGTCTCCCGGATGCTGTCGGGGTGCAGAATCGGGATGTGCGTGCCGGGCAGGAAATGGCCCTGCTTGTACGGACTGCGGTCCACGGTGTAATCCACGAAGTCGGTGCGGATGCCACAGTAGTTGAGCAGCGTATTGCCCTTGCCAGGCGCGCCGTAGCCCACCACCGTCTTCCCGGCGCGTTTGGCCGTGATCAGGAACTCCAGGAGTTTGCGCTTCGTCTCTTTGACGCGCTCGCCAAAGGTGAAATAGTGCGCCAGATCGGTGAACCCGGCGGCGATCTCGCGGGCGCGCAGCTCATTCACGGCGTCGCTGATGGGCTTCGAGCCGTCCTCGGTGTGGCGGGCAAAGATACGCAGCGAGCCGCCGTGTGTCGGCAGTTCTTCCACGTCGAAGAGCGTCAGGCCGTGCGCGGCAAAGATACGCTCTACGGTGACGAGCGAGTAGTACGAGAAATGCTCGTGGTAGATCGTGTCGAACTGGTTCTCTTCCATCAGGCGCATCAGGTGGGGAAATTCCATCGTGATCACGCCGGTGGGCTTCAGCAGGATTTTCATGCCGCCCACGAAGTCGTTCACGTCGGGCACGTGGGCCAGCACGTTGTTGCCGACGATCAGGTCGGCGCGCTTGCCTTCGTTCACGATCTCCGTCGCCGTCTGGCAGCCGAAGAACTTCACCAGGGTCGGAATCCCCTTCTGCACGGCCACCTCGGCCACGTTCGCCGCCGGCTCGATGCCCAGCGCCGGGACGCCCGCCGCCACGAAATTGCGCAGCAGGTAACCGTCGTTGCTGGCCAGTTCCACGACGAGGCTTTCCGTGTTCAACCCGAAGCGCGTCGTGACCATCTCACAATAGCGCTGGGCATGGCGCAGCCATGAGTCCGAAAACGACGAGAAGTACGAATAGTCGCTGAAGATGCGTTCCGGGCTGACGTATTCGAGGAGCTGAACCAGGAAGCACTGGTCACATACGAAGACGTGCAGCGGGTAGAACGGCTCCATGTGGTTGAGCTGTTCGGGCTTCAGGATGTCGTTGCAGATCGGGGACATGCCCAGATCGACGAATGTGTACCGAAGCGCCGCGCCGCAGAACCGGCAGCGATTGCCCTCGATGATGGTCTGATTGGCCTGCGCCATAGATGGTTCGGTTTGGGTGCTCATAACGGAACGACCTGCCTCTTTCCTGAGAACTGCACACAGCGTTGACGAGATTTCACAGCCGTACTCAGTGGTGGATAGATTCGCTTGCCCGAAACCCTGACTCTAGCATAGTGACCTGCCGCAACCAAGCCCAGGCGTGATCGGTTTTGCCTCTCGCCAACCGGGAAACCAGAAGGGAGCGCGGCGCATCGGTCTGTCGTGCCTCGCCATGCTCAGGTATAACCTAATACCCTTACAGGCGGCTCAAATCTGCACCTAACAAGGTACATTAAGGCCGATTCTTAGGGAATTTTTAGCTTCTCGATGCTCGGCGTCGAGAAATCGCGCGGCGTGGGGGACGACTCCTCTCCAACAGGGGGAGAGGAGCCAGAAACGTGTTGCGAGAAGTCACTCCGGCCAGGCGCACAACACGGCGGCGTCGCTGCCGGCCAGCGTGTACTGCCCGACGCCCGCCGGGACGAACGCCGTTGCGCCCAAAGGCAGCGGCACGGGCGCAAATCCCTTGCCCCGGATTTCTGCGTTGCCCTGGATGGCCGTCAGCGCGTGTGGGCGCTCCATGTGTGTGTCAAGCTCGCAGCCGGTGCGCAGCGCCAGACGGTCCAGGCCGAAATACTGCCCACGGATCAGCTCGGCGCGCGCGTAACCGGTTTCTTCGCGCTCCACAACCGGCCTCAGTGCGGGTGGGTTGACGCTGTACGCCGTCACGGCCAGCGCCTTGCCCAGGTGCAGATCGCGCGGCTTGCCGTCCAGCCCGACGCGATCCCAGTCGTACACGCGGTACGTCGTGTCGCTCGTCTGCTGCAATTCGTACAGCAAAATGCCCGGCCCGATGGCGTGCATCGTGCCCGCCGGGACGTAGATGAAATCGCCCGGCGCGACGCTCACGTACTGCATCACGTCTTTAGCCCGGCCCTCGTGCACCGCCGCCCGGAAGCCGTCCGCGTCGAGTGGGACCGACAGCCCGTAGGCGATCTGCGCGCCCGGCGCAGCGTCCACGATGTACCAGCACTCGGTCTTGCCGCGTGGCTCGTTTTCCAGCGCCTGTGCCTGCGCGTCGTCGGGATGCACCTGCACCGAGAGCCATTCTTGCGCGTCGATAAATTTCACCAGCAGCGGAAATTCTTCGCTCGCGCCCGCTCTGCCGACCATGCCGACCGGGTCCGCCGCGATCAGCTCGCCCAGCGTTTTCCCGGCGTGTGCGCCGTTTGTGGCGCGGTTTTTCCAGAATAGCTCCCACGATTCGCCGTATGGCTCATCGCTGGGCAGCGCTTTTCCCAGGCGCGCGCCAAGCTGCCGACCGCCCCATACCTTGGTGTGCAGTGCAGCCTCAAAACGCAGCGGATACACGGCCATGCATCACCTTGCCCTTTCCATTCCCGGCCTGACCTGCGCCACAACCTGCGCTACAATTACCTATCTCCCAGAAATTATACTGAGTTAGCGGCGGTGACGTGGCCGTGCTGAGGATGAAACAGGCGCTGCGACAGCGCATCGACGCCGAGTTGGTCGCGATGTACCCCGACGAGGGCGGCGGATTCTTGCTGGGCGTACACGACGGCGCAGAGCTGATCGTGTACGACGTGCACCCGGTCCGCAACCTTGCGCGCCCAGAAGACCGCTCTCACCGCTACAAGATGGCCCCGGCGGACTGGATGGCGCTCGAAGACGAGGCCGAAAAGCGCGGCCTGACGCTGCTGGGCTATTTTCACTCGCATCCGGACGCGCCCGCCGTGCCCTCGGATTTTGACCGCGAAAACGCCCTGCCGCACTTCCGCTACCTGATCGTCTCGATCAAAGAGCGAGTGCCGGTAGAATGGCGCGTCTGGCTGCTCGCGCCGGGCCGCGACCGTTTTGAGGAAGAGATGTTGCACATCAATGGGTGATGAGCGGATACCCTCACACCCCCGGCCCCTCTCTCCCTCAGAGCGAGAGGGGAGAAATGCGGGGAACTGCCTGTGTTCCTCACCCCTCTCCATGAGGGAGAGGGGTTGGGGGTGAGGGTTTTCTGGCCTGTGTTCCTCGCCCCTCTCCATGAGCCGGGTTCCCACGACAGCGACGCTTTCGTGGGTGGCCGAGAGGGGTTGGGGGTGAGGGTTTTCTGGCCTGTGTTCCCCGCCCCTCTCCATGAGCCGGGTGGCCGAGAGGGGTTGGGGTGAGGGTTCTCTGGCCTGTGTTCCTCGCCCCTCTCCATGAGGGAGAGGGGTTGGGGGTGAGGGTTCTCGGTCTTCGATCTTCAGAGAGGAGAGGGCAAATTGT
>JADZBY010000543.1 GCA_020851855.1 Anaerolineae bacterium | reverse complement strand
GCACGGATATTCACGCGCTGCACCATCTCGTCTATGAGGTTGTCGACAATTCCATCGACGAGGCGATGGCCGGGCGCTGCGACTTTGTCCAGATCGTCATCCATCGCGACAATTCCGTCACCGTGTCAGACAACGGCGGCGGTATCCCGGTTGAGATCAACCCGCAAAAGGGCATCTCCACGCTGGAGATGGTGCTGACCACACTGCACGCGGGCGGCAAGTTCGGCGGCGGCGCGTACAAAGTCTCCGGCGGTTTGCACGGCGTCGGCGTCAAGGCCGTCAACGCCCTGTCCGAATGGCTGGTGGCCGAGGTGTTCCGCGACGGCTACGCATGGCGGCAGACCTATGAGCGTGGTGTGCCGACCAGCCCGGTTGAGGCGGTCCGCGAGATGGACGCCGACGAGCCAACCGGCACGCACATCACCTTCATGCCGGACAAGACGATTTTCCCGAACATCGAGTTCAGCTTCAATACGCTGCTCCAGCGCTTCCGCGAGATGGCCTACGTCACGCGCGGCGTTTCCATCCGCCTGGTGGACGAGCGCACCGAACCGCTGCCCATCGACATGACGTTCTATTTCGAGGGCGGCTTGAAGGCGTTCGTGCGCTATCTCAACCGCAATCGCGACGCCATTCACGACGTGGTCAGCGGCGGCAAAGAGATCAAGTACACCTATATGCAGGGCGGCGAAGAGCTTGAAGGTACGATGGAAGTCGATTTTGCCTTCCAGTACACCGACGGCACGAACACCACGGAATTGACCTTCGCCAACACGATCAATACGCCCGACGGCGGCACGCACCAGACCGGCCTGCGCACCGCGATCACGCGCGTCATCAACAACTACGCGCGCAAAGTCGGCCTGTTGAAGGATCGCGACTCGAATTTCACGGGCCGCCATACGCTGGAAGGGCTGACGGCTATCGTCAGCGTCAAGCACCCCAACCCACAGTTCGAGAGCCAGACCAAAGTCAAGCTCATGAACCCGGAAGTGAGCGCGGCGGTGTCCAGCGTGGTGTCCGAGGTCTTCGCGGAGTACCTGGAAGTCAACCCGAAAGAGGGGCGGCGCGTTGTCGACAAGTGCCTGAGCACGATGCGCATCCAGGAAGCGCTCGACAAACAGCGCGAGCTGCTGCTGGGTGAGCGCAAGAGCCTGTTGAGCAATACGACGCTGCCCGGCAAGCTGGCCGACTGCTCCGACCGGGGCATGAATACCGAGCTGTACATCGTCGAGGGCGATAGTGCAGGCGGCTGCTTCTCGGGCGACACTCGTGTGGCGCTGGCCGATGGCCGCTCCATCTCGTTTATGGAGATGGTCGAAGAGCAGGCGCGCGGTGTTGAGCATTTCGGCTACACCATCCGCAAGGACGGCACGGTCGGTATCGAGCGGCTGATCAACGCGCGAATCACCAAGCGCGACGCCGAAGTTGTCCGCCTGACGCTGGACAATGGCGAGACTGTCACCTGCACGCCGGATCATCGGTTCATGCTGCGCGACGGCAGTTACAAGGCCGCTTCGGCGTTGCAGCCGAGCGACAGTGTGATGCCGCACTACGTCGCGGAAGCGCTCACCTTCAATCACCGCGTCGTGAACATCGAGCGGCTTACGCAGCGTGTAGACGTGTATGACCTCGAAGTACCCGGCACGCACAACTTTGCGCTGGCGGCTGGTGTGTTCGTCCATAATAGCGCCAAGCAAGCGCGCGACCGGCACTTCCAGGCGATCCTGCCCTTGCGCGGCAAGATTCTAAACACCGAGCGCGCCACGCTGAACCGAATCCTGGACAGCAGCGAGATCAAGGCGCTCATCTCCGCTATCGGAACCGGCATCCGCGACGACTTCAATATGGATCGCTTACGCTATGGCCGTGTAATCGCCATGAGTGTGGCAGGAGACGAGTCCACGCTGGTAATGGATGACGCAGGCCGAACCGAGTTTGTGCAAATAGGGGCCTTCATCGATGATTGCGTCGAAGGGCGGCGCAATCCCGACCGTTACCAGGTCATGGCTTTCGATCTGAAGACGCATGAGACACGCTTCCGGCCCTTGAAGGCGGTCATTCGCCACGGGCACGAGGAGCCGATGTACCGTATCCGAACGCGCTATAACCGCTCGGTAAAGGTGACGGCCTCGCACAGCGTCTTCGTCTATGAGGATGGCGACGTGCGTCTGAAGAAGGGCAATGAGATTCGGCCCGGCGACTTGCTGGTTGCTAGCCGCCGCCTGCCGCGCCCGGCCACAAGCCCGGCAGCGGTGGACCTGTTGACCACCTTCTTCGAGGCGGGTTTGACCGACGGCCTTTATCTACAGGGTGAGTCGGTGCGGCGAGTGGCAGCCCAGCGGGTATTGGCGCGTGTAGCCCACCCCGAACGCTGGACCGAGGCGCGTGTGGCGCTGCCTGCCGAGCGTTGGCAAGAACTGGTGGCATACCGTCAGGCAGCGGGCGTTTCTCAGATGCAGGTAGCCGAGGCGGTAGGCGTGAAGCAGCCGATCACGGTCAGCCATTGGGAACGCGGTGTGAACCGGCCCTCGTTGCCACACATGGGCGGCTACCTGAAGGCAATTGGCTGGCAAGGCGATGTGGAGTACACGCTCATTCCCAGCCGGATTGATGAGCGCATGGCGCAAGATGATACGAGCAAGAACGCTCGCTGGCGCGAGGTGAGCTGCTACAAGCCCTTCCGCGACTTCACTACCGGCGAAGTGGCGCAACTCGGCGCGGACGTGCAGCTCGCTCCCCAGGCCCACATCGATCGCGCTTTCGAGCGCTACCTGCCCGTCAGTCGGGACCTCGTGTGGTTCCTAGGCTGGTTCATCGCGGAAGGCACGCTCAGCGCCCATCAGGTCAGCCTGAATCTGGGCGCGAAGGATGAGCGCTTCATCGACGAGATCAGCGCGGCGGTGGAGAGCGTCTTTGGCGAGCGGCCTCGGCGCTATAATGACCCGGAAAGCCTGGGCATCAAGCTCTACTTCCACAGTGTAGCAGCGGCACGGCTCTTACAGGCGTGGGGTCTGGGCAAACGCGCCCACGAAAAGAAGGTCCCGGACATACTGTTCAGCCTGCCCGAAGACCTTCAGATGGCCTTCCTGGAAGCATATTTCTTGGGCGATGGCACGATCTCCGGCCAGAACATGACGTTCGTCACGAATTCGCCGGCGTTGAAAGAAGGATTGCTCTATCTCATCGGTCAACTGGGGCTAGTCGCCAGTATGTCGGAGCACGAGCCGTCTACGTCGCCAGGCGCACCTATCCAGACACGCTGGCGTTACTTCACGATCTCGGTATGTGGGAAGGAGCAGCTCGCACAGTGTCGCGCCATCTGGCAGCGCCACGCCAATGCACCGAAGGTGGACGAGCATCTGGCGCGGCCCATTCACAAATCGCTGAGCTTCGCGCCGATTGACGCCGACCTGATGGGTCTGGAAGTGCTGAGCGCCGAAACTATCGAGCCGGTGGGTCAGTATGTCTACGACTTCTCGGTGCAGGACGACGAGAACTTTATCTGCGGGACGGGCGGACTTTGTGCGCACAACACCGACGCTGACGTAGATGGCGCGCATATCCGTACCTTGCTATTAACATTCTTCTTCCGCTACATGACGCCGCTCATCACCGAGGGCCACCTGTACATCGCCCAGCCGCCCATCTTCCGGCTGGACTACCGTAAGCAGGTGGAGTACGTCTATCCCCAGGGCGGCTTGAGCGAAGATCAGGCGCTGGCGCAAGCGCTGGCCAAGTACCCGGAGCCGGATAAGGTCGGCGTGCAGCGCTACAAGGGCCTGGGCGAGATGAACGCCGAACAGCTCTGGGAAACGACGATGAACCCGGAGAAGCGCACGCTGCTCCAGGTGACGCTGGAAGACGCCGCCGCCGCCGACCGGACCTTTGACATGCTCATGGGGCCGTCGGTGCCGCCGCGCCGTAAGTTCATCAATACGCACGCCCGCGACGCGACGCTGGACGTGTAACCCGGCCAGGTCCGACGCGCATATGCCCCGCTCTCTGTGCAAGAGGCGGGGCTTTTGTTTTGTTCGCGCCTGCCGGGCTATCATTGGACGCTGTGAAGCTGTACGTTCTGATGCACCGCCCACACCGCCTGGAGTTCACCGCGTGACTCTTGCTCTCCCACGCCATCGCCTGCGCCCGCGTGACCTGCAGCCGCTGGCCCTCACGCTGCTGGCGCTGGTCCTGATCTACGCGCCCACCTTGCTCACCCATCCGGGCAGCGGCGAAAACCCGTACATGGATGATGTGGGCGAAATCCAGGTCGCGCTCAACGTGTGGGGCACGATCCACCTGACCGGCTACCCGCTGTACACCATGCTGGGCAGCGCCGCCGTCGCGGTGATGCGGGCGGTGGGCGTCGCGCCCATCCTCGCACCGGTACTGTATAGCCTGGGCTGGGGCCTGATCGTGCTCAGCCTGTTCTACCTGCTCGTCCTGCGCCTGACCGGGCGCGTCAGTCTAGCCGTCGCTGGGACGCTCATCCTGGGACTGGTGCGGTCGGTATGGATTCACAACGTCATCGCGGAAGTGTACAGCATGACGCTGGCCATCCAGATCATGCTGCTCATCCTGGCCCTGTGGAGTCCGGTCACGGTTTCTAACGCGCGAAACCGCGTGTTATGGATGGCGCTGGTGGGCGGAGTCGGCGTGGCGCATCACCGCATGATCGCCTTCATGGCTCCCGGCTTGCTGCTGGCCGTCGCGCCGGGATGGTTCGCGCTGCGGCCCACCCGGCGGATCGTCGTGACTAGCCTGGCAGCCGTCCCGCTGGCGCTCATCGGCTTCCTGCCGTACCTGTACCTACCCGCACGGGCATTGGCGGGCGGCATCTGGATTTACGGCGATCCGAGCACGCTGGCGGGATTGTGGCACGAGTTCAGCGGCGCGGAAGTGGCGTACTTGATGCGCCTGCCCGCCGATGCTGCCGCCTTACTGGGCGATGCGCTCCG
>JADZBY010000542.1 GCA_020851855.1 Anaerolineae bacterium | reverse complement strand
GGCGCGAACTCGGTCACTATCGTTATCATCCAGATGGGCAGAGTAAGCATCTTCAACCTTTCGTCGTGGTTAGGTCGAAGGCTTATTCTGCCTCATCTTCTTTACCTCCTATGTGTAAAGTCCAGCTAAGGCCGGTAGCGCGAATACGCCTCACCCCCCTGCTCCCTCGCCATGAGGGAGAAGGGCCGGGGGCGAGGGTTTCCGCCATCCCACCAGCGCGTAGGCGGCGCAGGCGGCCATGAGCGGCGTCAGCATGGAGCGCTCGCGCGTGTCGAGGCCCGCCGTCTTGACCACCAGCGTGCCGCCCACGAAGTACAGGCCAGTCAGGAGCGCCAGCCAGAACAACGCCCACTGCCTACGCCGCGCGGCCCGCCACAATCCCAGCAGCGTCAGCAGCACAAGGGCAACGTTCCAGGCTATGTCCAGATGGGCCAGCGCGCCACGAAACACTTGCGTCTGGCCGAACATGCGCGCCAGCCCGATCGGGATCGTCGCCAGCGTGTGCAGGGGGTGGGCAAGGAACACTTCCAGCGCCACGGCATTCAGCGCGCTGGCTACTTCCGGCGTGGCGGCAAGGTAGGCGTGCTGCGTCTGCGCATCGATGGGGATGGGCGTGGGCCGGTTCAGGCGCGCCTCAACCCGGCGGTTCAGCTCGGTGAAAACCTCGTCCGGCGATTGGCCCGTCGCCAGATGCTCGACGGATGCGGCGTGATAGTAGACCATTGTGTACGGGCCGATGGTCGAAAACGTGGCGTGCTTGAAGACCTGCCCGTTGTGCGCCGTCCAGGCGGCGATGACCAGCCCGGACGCCGCCGCATAAGCCAGCGCCGCATCCCAGCGGCGCGGCGCTTTGCGGTTGGCGACGAGCAGCCAGCCAGCGAGCGGCAGCCACAGCAGGTACGCGGCGGGCCGGGCCAAAGCGCTCAGGCCGAGCAGCAATCCGGCCAACGCGCCCAGCGCCATCCTCACAACCGGGCGCTCCGCCCGCGCAGCGGCTTGCCACAGCGTGATCAGCGACAGCAGCAGCGCCAGATTAGCCAGCGGCTCTGGCCCCAAAAAGCTCGAATAGACCACGCTCGCCGGGTCGAGCGCCATGATTAGCCCGGCCAGCAGCGCGACGGCGTCCACCCGGCGGCTTACGCCGAGCAGCGCCCATACCAGCACGACGGTCAACGGGGCGGGCAGCGCGCCCAACACGGCGTTGGCGACCAGTACGCGCACGCTGTCCAGGCCGAGCAGCACGATCATGAGCGAAAAAGCCGGCGGGCGCACCAGGAACAGGCTGTTCGTGAAGTTGCCCATCGCCGCGAAATCTTGCGCGCCGATGATATACAGGTTGTAGTCGCCCGACTGGAAAGCCATCAGGTCGGGCGTATACACGGTGGCCAACCAGGCCAGACGCAGCGTCAACGCCAGCACGAACAGCCCGACCAGGGCAGGCCATCGTCGCGCTGTCGGGCGAGAATCATCCATGCTTGCGATCACAGCCATTATCCCAGGATACCGTGTATGCCAAAGCGCGGCGATTTTATCTTGCCGTGCGCCCTCACCGCCCAAGCGCTTCTACCAGCCCGTCGCCCACCTGCTGTGCGAGCACTGCCACGCCCGCCGGTGTGAGATGCACGGCGCTATCGGTGAACTCCGTCGTGGGCACGGCGTCCCACAGGTCGAGATAGGCATACCCGGCGTGCGCGGCGTGGTTTTCCAGCCAACCGCGATACGCATCGTAGGCCCAGCGTGGGTAGAAGAAATTGTAGCGCAGGGCGCTGTTCTGCCCGGCGCTGCGGAAGATCGGCTCGTTGACGACGAAGACGGGCACGCCGGGCATCTCGTCGCGCACCCGCTGCAGACCCGCGCCCAAGACGTCAAAGGCCAGATCACCTGGCGCGAGTTGGCCTTCGGCAAAGCCCTGCCACAGCACATCGTCCGGCGCAAAATCTTCCATACGCGGCTCGTAGAAGCGCGGGTAGGTCTGGTCGTGCCCGGTCAGCCGCCACGTCACGCCGTAAAGCTGCAGGCGCAGCCAATCCGCCAGCGCACGCCGCTGCCCGATGATCGTCCGCTCCCAGAAGGTGCGTTCCACGAAGCGTGGGCTGAAGGCGTCGATGCGCAAGCCGTAATCCCGGATGAACGCGCGCATCCGGCCCGGATTCTCCCGCACCATGAGCGGCTCAAGCTGCTGCGCCGGGGCGAACGACTCCAGCGTGACCAGCCAGATCACCGCGTCGGGCCGGTAGCGCATGGCGTAGTCCAGGATCAGCAGGTCTTTCGCCAGGGATTGGATGGGATAGCCGAGGTTGTAGGCCCGGATGCGCCGCCCATCCGGCGCACGCCGCCCCGCCGCGTTGATCTGGCCCGCCAGCGTTTCTTCCGGCGCGAGCAGCACGCCCCACACCGACGAATCCCCGATGACCAGCACGCGGAACTCATCATCGCTCTGCCCACCGCTGATCGTGTGCGTGGCAAATAGCGTATCCAGGTTCTGGACGCTCAGGTTGTAGCTCTGGTCGGGATTCTCGCCGTAGGGCAGACGCTCGCGGCCTGGCACGAGCCGGTTATAGACCGAGAGCCGGCCCACCAGCCCCATCGGATCGACCACGGCGAAGGCGATGTTGAGCAGCGCGAACAGGATCAGGCCCTTGATCAGCACGCGCAGCGCAAAGAGCCACGTGTACGGCCTTGCCGGACGGGTCAGCCAGTCCCACGCCATCTCAGAGCGCCCCCCGCAGGCCGAACAGCCCCAGCAATACACGAATCGCCTGGTCCGTCCCCGGCAGCGCGAACCACACCCAGCCCAGCGCGACAAAGTGGAAGGTCGCCAAGACGCCCGCCACGTACACGGCGTGGCGCAGCGCGGGCCGGTCCATAAGGCCCTGGTAGAAGTCGCGCGTGCGGTCGGAATAGACCTTGTGCAGCCACAGGCCGAGCGCGTGCCACACGCCCCACATCACGAAATTGAGCGTGATGCCGTGCCACAGGCCGATGACGAGCATGGTAGCCATCTGCGCCAGCAGAATCACGAGCAGCGGCGATGGCTTCGGCTTGCGGGCCATGAGCGCGCGCGACAGGGGAGTGAAGACGTACAGCCGCGCCCACGTGCTGAGCGTCATGTGCCAGCTATTCCAGAACTGCGTGATGTTGCTGCGCAGGTAGGGCAGGTTGAAATTCTCCGGCAGATTGACGCCGTACAGCCGCGCGATGCCGATGGCGATGTCCGAATAGCCGCTGAAGTCGAAATACAGGCGAAAGGCGAAGGCGTACAGGGCGATCCACAGGTCAAGCGGCCCACGCGCTTGCCCGGCCAGCGCCGCGTTCAGGGCGAACGCCGCCAGCGCATCGGCCACCACGAACTTCTTGACCAATCCGGCGGCAATCCGCCCGCCGCCTTCGACTGCCCGCGCCGCGTCCAGCGGCGGGAGTGCGGGCAGCGCGCGGTAGTCCCTGACGAAACGCTCGGCGCGGTCAATCGGCCCCGCCGTGTAGGCCGGGAAGAAGATCAGGTACGTCAGGTACTCGCGGAAGCTAAGCGCGGGCAATTTGCCCATCTGGCGGTCGCGCAGAGTATGGATCAGGCGGAAGGCGACGTACGAGAAGCCCAGCCAGCCCACGTCCAGCGGCGACGCCAGCCCGACGGGCCGCCCTGCTCCGGCGCGCACCCATGCCGCAACACCCGCCGCCAGCCCTTCGGCCTTCTGGATCACGAACAGAACGACAACCAGCCCGATGAACAGCCAGAGCGCCTGGTTGCGGTTCGCGCCCGGCGCAGATACGAGCGGCCCGGCGGC
>JADZBY010000541.1 GCA_020851855.1 Anaerolineae bacterium | reverse complement strand
TGTTGCGCTCGTACAAGAAGGGCCTGTATGTGGAGCGTTTCGAGTGCCGCATTCTGCCCGATTCCAGGCGGGAAGAGCGCTGGCTGGAATACTGGAGCCAGCCGATTCGGTCTGGCCTGTACGCGGGCGGGCGCATCGAGCAGTACATGGACATCACGCGCCGCAAAGAGCTTGAGGCGAAAGAACACGAGCAGCGCAATCTGAGCGAGGCGCTGGCGGATACGGCCATCGCGCTGACCAGCTCGCTGGACATGGACGCCGTGCTGACCAGCATCCTGAACAACATCGGGCGCGTCATCCCGCACGATCTGGCGAATGTCATGCTCATGGAGCGCGGCAAGGTCTACGTGGCCGGGCGGCGCGGCTACAGCGCCACCGAGCTTGCCCCGGAAGGCGCGTTGCACGTCGGCGTGTGGGAATCGCCGCTTTTAACCGAACTGGCGAACAAACACCACGCCGTCGTTCTGAACCAGTTGAGCGCCGCCACGCCGCTGCGCGGGCCGGTCCTCAACACGTATGAGATGGCGCGCTCGTACCTGGGCGTGCCCATCATCGCGCTCGATCAACTGCTGGGCTTCATCAACATGTTCAGCTTCCACGAGGATTTCTTCACCGTGGAACACGCCTTCCGGGCCGAGGCGTTTGCCGCCCAGGCCGCGACGGCCATTCAGAACGCCAATCTGTTCAGCCAATCCAAGGAACTGGCCGTCACCGAAGAGCGGCAGCGCCTTGCCCGCGAGCTGCACGACTCGGTGACGCAGACGTTGTTCACCAGCAGCGTGATGATCGAGTCGGCGTTGCGCCAGTGGGACGCGAACCCAATCAAGGCGCGCGCCCTGGCCGCCCAGTGCCACCAGCTCACGCGCGATGCGCTGGCCGAGATGCGGCTCTTGCTGCTGGAATTACGGCCTTCCGCGCTGATCCATTCCAGTTTCAGCCAGTTGATCGAACAACTGGCCGACCTGGTACAAAAGCGCGATTATTTCGACCTCATTATGGACATCGATGATATACCAGAGTTGCCGCCTGATACGCAGATCGCGCTGTATCGGATCGTGCAGGAAGCGCTGAACAACGCGACCAAACATTCTCAGGCGACGTGGGTGCGGATTACGGCGCGCCGCGACGAGGAGAGTGCAATCTGGCTTACCATTGAGGATAATGGAAAGGGCTTCGATCCCGCGAATGCGTCGCTGTCGAATCTCGGACTGCGAATGATGCGCGAGCGCGCCGACGGAGTCGGCGCATCCATCGAGCTTGAGAGCCAGGTGGGCGGCGGTACGCGCGTTACCGTTCGATGGCAAGGAGAAGAAGCAGGGTTGAGATCATGAGCATTGAACACTCGCCAGCCAAAATCCGCGTCGCGGTGGTCGATGACCACGATATGGTGCGGCAGGGATTGCTGGTGTTGCTTGAAAATTTCGACGATTTTGAACTGGTAGGCGATGCGTCCGATGGCGAAGCGGCGGTATCCCTGTGCGCCGATACCCATCCCGACGTCGTGCTGATGGACATGATCATGCCCGGCGTGGATGGCATCCGGGCGACGAAGATCATCCTCGACCGCTGGCCAAACACGAAAGTGATCGCCCTGACCAGCTTCAACGATGAGAACAACGTGCAAAACGCGCTCAAGGCGGGCGCGATCAGCTACCTGATCAAGAACGTATCTATCGATGACCTGGCGGACGCCATTCGCCGCGCTTACCACGGCCAGGCCACGCTCGCGCCCGAAGCGGCCCAGGCGCTCATCACCGCCACGACGCGCCCGCCGGACCTGGGCCACGATCTGACCGAGCGCGAGCGCGAAGTGCTGTACCTGATGGTCGAAGGGCTGAACAACCGCGAGATTGGCGAGCGGCTGGTGATCAGCAGCTCGACGGTGAAGAACCACGTCAGCAGCATTTTCGCCAAGATGGGGGCCACCAGCCGGACCCAGGCCGTTGCGCTGGCCGTCGAGCGCCGGATGTTTCCCTGACGCATACGGGACACCCAGCGCCCCACAATATCCCCCAACCGGACTAACCCGATTCTGCCTACGTTGCTCATGAACGCTGAAGCAGACGGCGCTAGAGTGCGCATGAGTCACGCAACGTACACGGATTGATGCGTGTAAAGGGCAGAGGTGCTGAGCTATGGTAGATGAAGTCAAGGATCGTGTGTATACCGTGGAAGGGGATGGTTACGAGCGCAAACAGCGCGTGGTGGAATACCAGCCGTCGACGCGCGCCGTCGTGGTATCGCGCCTGAATGCGCTGATCTGGCTGGTCGCGGATGTGATCGCGGGCCTGATCGCCATCCGCTTTGTCCTCAAGCTGCTGGCCGCCAACCCGAATAACGGCTTCGGGCAGCTCATCTTCCAGATCACCGACGCGCTCGTCGCGCCGTTCGCCGGCCTGTTGGGGTCCATCGGCGTCACGAGCGGCTCCACGGTTGAGCTGGTGTCGATAGTGGCCATCGTCGTCTATCTGCTGCTGGCGCTGGTCATCACCAGCCTGATCCGCATCCTGTTCGCCAGCGCAGGCGGCGCTCGCCGCGTGACCACGGTTGAGCACGTGGACTGAACGGATGTGTACTGCTGGCCTCACCCCCTGACCCTCTCTTTACGCAGAATACCGCGCAGAGAGGGGCCGGGGGTGAGGGCCGTTCCTCTGGCCGGGCCGCCCCCTTGCCCTACACGAATCCCCGCCACCTTTCCTATGTGCGAATGATCAGGGTGTCCGATGGAACCGGCGGCGGGGTCCCATACGATAGGGGTGTCACAGCGACGTGTTTGGAACGTACGGTAGGATAAGGAAGGAAACACATGGCGAAGGTTCGTAACCTCGAAGATCTGCTGGTACATGAGTTGAAGGACTTGTACGACGCCGAGCAGCAGCTTGTCGAGGCGCTGCCGCTTCTTGCGCAGGCGGTCACGTCCGAAGATCTGAAGGGCGCACTCGAGGCGCACCTGGAGCAGACGCGCGGCCATGTGGAGCGCCTGTCGCAGGTGTTCAAGGCGCTCGGCAAGCGCGCCACGCGCGAGACGTGCGAGGCGATGCAAGGCCTGGTCACGGAAGCGCAGCAGGTCCTTGAAGAAGGCATGGAGCCGAACGTGCTCGATGCGGCCATCATCGCCGCCGCGCAGAAGGTGGAGCACTACGAGATGGCGTCCTATGGCACGGCGCGCACCTTTGCGCACATGTTGGGCCAGCACGAGGCCGCGCAGCTGCTCCAGGAGACGCTGGACGAGGAAGAGCAGACCGACAAGAACCTGAGCAAGCTGGCCAATACGCTGAATATGCAGGCGGTGGCCGTCGAAAACCAGGACGGTCGCAAGAGTGGCAGCAAGAGGTCGCGCTGATGGATGATTTGGGGCGCAGCACGGCGCAAACGAGCGTGCTCTTAAACATCAAAGAGGGGATGGAAGTCGTTGACGTCGAGGGCAAGCGGGTGGGCACGGTGTCCTACGTGCAGTTTGGCGACGAGGACCCGACCAACCCGACGCCGCAGACGGTGACGGGCAGCGAGCCGGTTACGCGCGACGACTCGCTGGTGGACGAGGTGGCCCGCGCGATTGTGGGCGAAGAAGAAGTGCCCGATACGATCCGCGCCCGGCTGCTGCGCTACGGATTCATCCGCATCGACGGCGGATTCCTGCGCGAAGATCGGTTCGCCACGGCGGACCAGATCGTGCGCGTCGTGGATGGCAAGGTCGGGCTGAACGTGCGCGGCGAGGCGCTGGGCCGCCTGCGCATCGTGTAAGGCAAGCCTGTCAACAACATATCATGAGCGCCCCTTGTTGCCCTGGCCAGGGCAACAAGGGGCGCTTTTTGTTGCGCCTCTGCATCGTTTCACGGGCGCGTCTCGACGCCCCCCTACACGCTGCACGTGAAAAGTGCGCTTGCCGGTAGGGGCGGCTCGCGAGCCGCCCGCTATTTTCTGCCGCCTTCAACACGCGTTTAGTGCCGGAAATGGCGCACGCCGGTGAAGACCATCGCCATCCCGGCTTCATCAGCGGCGGCGATCACCTCGTCGTCGCGCACCGAGCCGCCCGGCGCAATGGCCGCCGCCGCGCCCGCCCGAATGCCGACCTTCAGCCCATCCGCAAACGGGAAAAATGCATCTGAGGCCATGACCGCGC
>JADZBY010000540.1 GCA_020851855.1 Anaerolineae bacterium | reverse complement strand
TCCGGCAGCCCGTCGTCCAACGGCAGCGAGCCGGGGGAATAACCGTACTCCGGACAGGGCAAGCGTTGACCCTCACTCCCCCGACCCCTCTCTCCCTCATGGCGAGAGGGGAGAAAAACGGGAACTCCCCGGTCTTCTCACCCCTCTCCATGAGGGAGAGGGGCCGGGGGTGAGGGTATATAATTCACCCTACTTCGCGCGGATCAGATTACCGGGCGGCTCGCGAGCCGCCCCTACAGCAAGCGCCGTGTAGGGGCGCGTCGCGACGCGCCCGCCATCGTGACCTGCGCACGACACTGACCTCACCCCCGGCCCCTCGCCATATCCGTCACCCCCAGAGGGGACCCCCGACGGCATGGAGAGGGGAGATCGCTTGCCTGCCGGTGCGCCGTTCCCCCTCTCTACGCGGTACTCCGCGTGGAGAGGGGGTAGGGGGTGAGGCTCAGAGTTCCTGACAGCTTCTCATTACCATCTGGCCTTGAAGCGCCGCGCGCGATCTTGCCGTCTGCCAAACGGCGGGCACGCGCCTTTTGTCAGCCACTCTCCCATGCGCTACAATGACGAATCGGCTATCTGATGTCCCGATTCGCACATTGCAGCGCAAGCCATGGCTTTTGATCGCTTCGACAACGACACCGACGACGAACCACGCGACTCCAGGCCAGCAGCCCGGCGGCGCGAGCGCTTTGGCGGCATGAGCTGTATGCTCGGCGTGCTGGCGCTCGTCGCGGCGCTGGTGCTCGTCGTGCTGGCGCTGCTTCTGCCGCCCTTTTCCCTCGTGGAGCGCTTGACGGGCGCGCCCTTCCAACCCATCGGTCCGGACGGCACGGCGGTGGCAGCCGACGGCCTCACCCTGAGTCTTCCATCCGGCGCGGCGGCCAGCTCGGCCTCGAATCTCGGCGTGCGGCTGGACGTTCTCACCCGCGACGCATTCCTGGGCCAGCCCGGCCCGGCAGATGCGACGCTGCGCGAGGCGCGCGAGGCGCTGCCCCAGGCCCTCACGTTGGTCAGCCCCGTGTACCGGCTGTACGGGCAAGGCAGCGGGACCGTGACGCTGCGCCTGGACATCCCACCCGGCGCTGATCCGGCGCGGCTGGTCCTCTATCGCTACGACTCCGCCGCGCGGGCGTGGCGCTACCTGCCCGCCCGCGACCACGACGGTGCGCTGATCGGCGTGGTCGCCGCGCTGCCCGACGCCGTGGCCATGTTCCGCGCGCCGATCCTCGTCCCGGCGGTGAGCCTCGTCATCGAGCCGGGGCAGGCGCTCACGCCCGCCATGGCCGAGATGGCGAACGTGGTCCATCCCGCCGGGCTGAAGCCGATCACGTCCGGCGCGCTGCAAGGGGCGCTGCCGGCGGGCGTGGTCTTTGGCCGGGGGTACGCCGTGGTCCCGGTCATCCGCAACTTCGACACGCCCGGCGACGCCGACACGCAGATCGTCAGCGGCCTGTTGCGCGCGGCGACCTTCCGCGACGAGCACATCTCCCGGTTGGTCGAGTTTGTGCTCAGCCAGCCGTACCAGGGCCTCGCCATCGATTACCGCGATCTCTCGCCGGACACGCGCGAGAGCTTTTCCCGGTTCGTGGCGCTGCTGGCCGACGCGCTGCACGCCCAGGACCGCACGCTGACCGTCGTCGTGCCTTTCCCGGAAACCAGCGGCGAGTCGATTGACAGCGGGGCCTACGATTGGCAGGCCATCAGCGCCGCCGCCGATGCGGTCCAATTCCTGCTGCCGCTCGCCGCGCCGCTGTACAGCGAGAACGGCCCGGTGCGCGGCGCGCTCGACGCGGCCATCCGCGACATCGGCCCGGCCAAGCTCCAGGTCGGCCTGAGCGCGCTGAGCGCATGGCAGCAAGGCGACGAGGTGCGCAGCGTCACTTACCGCGAAGCGCTGGCCCCGATGGGCAGCCTGGTAGCCGAGCCGGGCGGCGTGGTGCGCGGCGGCGCGCCCGTGGATGTGATATTTTCCGGCGAGACGGCCCACTTTGACGTGTTGTCCGGCGTGGGCATCCCGGTCATTCGCTACGTGGACGCGGACACCGGCAATGCGCCGCGCCGCACGGTGTGGGTCATGACGCCGGGCGCGATGCGGGCGCGGCTGGCCATGCTGCTGCCGTACAACGTGGCGGGCGTGATGATCCCCGATCTGGCGGCGGCGGGCGTCCCGGCGGAGATGGCCGCTATCCTGGACGATTTTAAGGTGGCGCAGGCGGCGGGCGCATGGTTTGTGCCGGTCATCTCGCCGCTCACCCTGCGCTGGACGGCGACGGTGAACGATGCGCCGGTCGACCAGCGCACCGGCGACCCGGCAGCGCCCTACGTCTTCACGCCCGCCACGGACGGCATTCGCGCCCGTATCCGCGCCGAAATCGTAGAACTGGACACGACGTTGGGCGAAATCACGGTACAATCGGGCCAGCCGACGCCGCAGGTAGAACCGACAGCGACATCGACGCCCACGGCGACTCCCTCGTTGGAGACGCCGCTGCCGCCCGGCGGATAACGGAACAAGTTGAGGAGAAGTCACACTGATGACGATGCGTAATGCGCTTTCCCTGCAAGACCACCGGCTGAAGCAGGCAGCCCACCGGCGTCAGGTGCGCTATTTCGCCCTGATCTGGACCGGCATCACGCTCATCTTCGGCGCGTTCACCTTCGCCGCCGTGTACACGGCCACCGGGCTTGCCGCGCGCAACGCCGCCGGGACGCCCGCTTATCAGGTCCCGCCGCCCGCTGGACCAGAGAGCGCCGCCGCGCTGGTGGCGCAGATCACCGCCACGCCGTTCCCCACCCTCGCGCCGACCCAGACATTGCCGCCCGCGCCGCCGGCCACGAATACGTCCGCCGCGCCCGCCGAGCCGAGCGCCACGACGCCGCCCACCGCCGCGCCGACTATCCCGCCCATCCAGGACACGAGCTTTGACCTGGGCATCGCCGTCCAGAAGAACGCCGACCCGAACGTGTACAAACTGTGGGTCGAGATGGCGGGCCAGCAGTTGAAGCTGAACTGGGTCAAGTCGCAGGTCGTCTGGCGCGATATGGAAGTCGTGAAGGGCCAGATCGATTGGGTCGAGATGGACGTGGTGATGAACCTGCTGTCCGAAGGCGGCTTGAAAGTGCTGCTCAGCGTCACCAAAGCGCCGGATTGGGCGCGCGACACGGGCGCGACCATCGAGCCGGGCGTGCACGACGGGCCGCCCGCCAACCCGCAGGACCTCGCCAACTTCCTTTCGGCGGTCATCCAGCGCTATCCGGGCAAAATCCACGCCATCGAAGTGTGGAACGAGATCAACATCGACCGCGAATGGACGACGAACCCGCCGCGCATCGACGCCGCGCGTTACGTCGAATTGCTGCGCGTCGCGCAACAGACCATCAAGAGCCTTGACCCCAACATCATCGTGGTGTCGTCGGCCCTGTCGCCCACCGGCGCGAACATCCCCGGCGCAGTGACGGATGACTTCGTGTACATGGACCAGTTAATCGCCGCCGGGATGCTGCAATACGCGGACTGTGTCGGCACGCACCACAACGGCCTGAATGTGCCGCCCGACGCGGTCTGGAACAACATCCCGGAGCGCAACCCGCCGGCCCGCTTCCGTGGCCCGTGGGAGAACCCGCATCATAGCTGGTCGTTCCGCAGCACGCTGGAAGGCTATCACCAGCGCATCCAGGCGGCGGGCAGCAACCTGAAGCTGTGCGTCACCGAATTTGGCTGGCCGAGCGTCGAGGACTTGCAGGGACGCGGCAC
>JADZBY010000539.1 GCA_020851855.1 Anaerolineae bacterium | reverse complement strand
CGAAGGCTCGGATAGGTGACCCACGACGAGATACCCTGCTTTCTGAGATGTGAATACGATAGAACCTGTTATGCACTTTGAGCGCCGGACAGTACGCAGAACGACGCAGCCAAGACACGTACCTCACCCCCGGCCCCTCTCCACGACTGCCACCCCAGCGGGGACCCTGGCAGTCGTAGAGAGGGGAGCATACCTGTGCCGTTCCCCCTCTCTATGCGGTACTCCGCGTGGAGAGGGGGCAGGGGGTGAGGTCGCAAGTTCATGACAGGCTCTAGCGCTGCGCTACTCTCGCCCCCGGCTCAAAGGGGGTGGGGAGAGAGCGGACAACGCAGGCGTTATCCCTACGCACCCACCCTTGCGCCCCTCTCGCCACGAGACAGAGAGGGGTCGGGGGAGTGAGGGTTCCTACCTACTTGACCGTCGACTCGGCGGCGAGCTGGGCGGCCTTCTCGATAGCCTGCACGATGCGGTAATAGCCCGTACAGCGGCACAGATTGCCGGTGATGCTCTGTTCAACCTGCTCTGCCGTCGGCGCGGCGTGTTCTTCGAGCAGTTTCACGCCGGACATGACAAAGCCGGGCGTGCAATAACCGCACTGCACCGCGCCCGTCTCGACAAACGCCTGCTGGACCGGGTGAAGCTGCCCATCCTGCGCCACGCCCTCAACGGTGACGATGTGCGCACCGTGTGCGCGCGGCGCGGGGACCATGCAGGCCATCACCGCCACGCCATCCAGGAACACGGTGCACGCGCCACACTCGCCCTCGGCGCAGCCTTCCTTTGTGCCGGGCAGGTGGGCGTCTTCGCGCAACATGCGGAGCAGGGTCTTGTGGGTTGCGCCGGAAATCGTGTGGCGCGTCCCGTTGATCGTCGTCTCGATGGGCTGCCCATCATGGCGAAGCGTTCCCGGTAGCGCCACGTCGGGCGTGACATGCGCCTGGTGCGGTCCCCAGAGCATGGCCGGATCGTCCGGGAAGCCGTCGCGCTCGGTCCGGTCGCGCAGGGAGCGCAGCGCGCGGGCCACCAGCACGCCGATCATGGCCGAGCGGTACTCGGCGGTGGCGCGCACGTCGCCGATGGGCGTCGCCGCGCCGAGCGCCAGCCGGGCCGCCTCGCGGATCGTTTCGTCGGAGAGCGCCTTGCCAATGAGGAAGGCTTCCGCTGCTTGGGCGCGCACGATGGTCGGCGCGACGCTGCCCAGTGTGATGACGGCGCGCGTGACGCGCTCGCCGTTCGGGTCAAAGCCGAGCACGACGGCGGCATTCACCACGGAGATGGCCTGGGCGCGGCGTAAGGCGAGCTTGAGGAACGCGCCGCGCTCGTTCGCGGCCAGCGCCGGAAACTCGATGGCCGTCAGCATCTCGTCGGGGCGCATGGCTGTTTTGCGCAGGCCGGTGTAAAAGTCGGGCAGGCTCAGCGTGCGCTCGCCGCCGGATAGAGAGCGCAGCGTGACTGCCGCGCCGAGCGCCCAGAGCGGCGGGATCGTATCGTTGGCCGGGCTGGCGGTGATCAGGTTGCCCGCCACCGTGCCGCGATTGCGAATCTGCGGCGCGCCCACATCCCAGGCGGCGCGGGCCAGCGGGAAGGCGTGCTCGCGGATGATCGGGCTGCCGACCAGGTGATTGTGTGTGACCAGCGGGCCGATCCGGATGCGCCCGTCGTGCATCGCGATGCCGTCCAGCCCGGAGACGCGCGACACGTCGATGAGCGTGTCCACGCCGGGCCGGATTTTGCGCTCCAACTCGATGATCAGGTCCGTTGCGCCGGCGACGATGCGCGCCCGTGCGCCGTGCTCAGCCAGCAGTTGCAGCGCCTCGTCCACCGAAGCGACGCTGAAATAGTGCGCCCATGTCATAGGCAGTGTCCCTCATCCGCCGGACCATTCCGGCGGCAATTGCTTCAGAAAATCCTCGACCGTCTCTTCGGGCGTCAGGAACTCCCCGCCGAGTTGAAGGCGCAGCGCTTCCTGGTGGCGGATCAACCAGGCGTACAGGTCCGCTTCGGTGCGGCCTGGGAAGAATTCCAGCACGCCGAAACGCCGGATCAACTCGACCATCGGCATGTACACATTATCATACCAACTTCCGACCGCTTCATCCCACGAGATCGGGCGGTTTTGCTCGATTCCCATAAAATAGCGGTGCACGGAGATGTGCTCCAGGATTTGCTCATAGCGCGCCGGCTCGGTGAGGATCACATGGCTGCCGGGCCGGATCACGTCCAGGCGCGATTTCTGGAGAAAGTCAGCGTAGCCCTCTTTGAGCGCCAGATCGTCAATGGTCGTGTTCTCGTCGAAGGGAATCGACGTGGGCAGCTCGGTGACATAGGCCTCGATGGTCTTCATGCCAAGCTGTTTGGCGACCGAGACGCGGTGATTGCCGTCGCTGACGAAATAGGCATCCCCGATCTTGTAGGCTTCGATAGGCGGAAAGCCTTCCGGGCCACGCGCCAGCGCGTCAAGGCGCTGCCAGCGGGCGCGCACGGCGTTGGTGCGCGGCAGGAAGCTGCGGGTGAAGTCGTGGTAACGGCCCACGCTGCCGACGATCTTGTCCACCGGGATGTCGCGCAGGCCGAGATAGCGCTCGTTGCGCAGCTTCAGGCGGCGTTTGACTTCCTCAAAGCGCAGCAGGTCAATCGATTTTCCGCGCAGAAGCGCCCAGACTTCCTGCCAGAATGCGGCCATGCGTGCACGGGAGAAATTGCGCGCCGCCTCGCTCAGTGCAGCGGGATGTTCTGACTCCAAGGCGTTACATCCCTTCCTTCAACATCTTACAGGTCCAAGAACTTCACCGGATTGATGTTGATGACGTCCACTCCGGCAAAGACAGAGCGCCAGCGCCGCCGCGAGTCGTGCGTGTCCACGTGGCCGTGGAGCATGTAGCGCGGCTGGAACAGGCGCAGCATGGTGTGAAAGGCCTTGAATCCACGATGCGCCCGGTCGGGCAGGTCGTGAATGTCGCGCGGCGGCGAATGGGTGACCATGATGTCCAGCCGTTGCTGCGCAAACAGCCTGCGCAGCACGATTCGCGGAGCCATGCCGAGCACCTGAAAGAGCATCTGCGATTCGCTGTACTGGATTGGCCCCCGATTATAGTCGATACTGCCTTCCAGCCCGGCGAGCGTCATATCCTTGAAGCGTACCATACGCCCGTGAAGGTTGATGCCGCCCGGATGCTCGTTGGTGTACTGCGTGTCGTGGTTGCCGCGCACATAAAAGAGCGGGACATTCAGCGTCGACGTGATGTACTCCACGTAGGCGGCGGGCAGGTCGCCGCAACTGATGACCACCTCGGCGGCCCCGTACACGCGGCGCAAGTTATCTGCATCTTCCATCTGAGGCAATACGTTATCACTGATGGCTAAGATTTTCATGAAGGGTTTTGCACGTGTGCCTGGCGATTTGGGTGCGTTCTGCTTAGCGCATTGCGCATAGCTTAACAGACTCTGGCCTGGCGCGCCGAAATTGGCGGCGGGCAGCGGCGGTCGCAAAAGGATTGTATCAGCGTCGTAAAAACGTTCAATACGCCTACGGATTGCAGATTATCTGTGGCACGCCGTCCGTCACTCCAACGAAAAACAGGAGTAAAGTAGTATGTAACGACGCCAGACGCGCCGCTATGTCTTGTACGCCTGGCGTGAGGTCGAGTCACACGTGCGTGCATCCTTTCCTGCTCAAGTGAGGCATCGACGTTCCATGTTGAAGAAATCATGGCTGGCTCTCCCGATTGTCGCCGTCGTCTTCGCCGCCCTCGGCTTGCCACAAGGCATGGTACAGGCGCTTGGTCCCGCGCCATCCTGGCAGCTCACGCAGGGCGCAGCGGGCACGTGTGTGGTGTCCGGCAGCGGGTTTAGCTTGCCGGGCGTGGAGATCAACATCCCCACCGGGCAAGCCTCTGAGAAAGGCGTGCTCAACGCGACGGGGTACGCGACCCTGGGCACGACCATTGATACCGCGTTTGGACCGTTCGTCGGGCCAGCCGGGTTCTTCGTTTTTGCCGGACCTTACTCGCTGCCGCCGAACACGAAGCTGACGCTCACGGTCACGACGTACGCGGCGGCGAATTTCGCGGGCGGCACGGCCTACGTGAGCACCGTCACCTGGGACTGCACGACGGGCGCGGTCGTGGCGGCGGACTTCAGCGGCCCCGGCATCCCCACCGGGTTTGTGCAGCGTGGCATCGCCTGCACCACACCCGTGTTTGACGGCCCGAACGGCACGGCGGTGGCCGGGGCGGTTGTCCGGCAGGGCCAGAACTGGTACGTGAATCCGACGCCGACCGCGCCGGATGTGAACGGCAGGCGTTGGACGGAGATCTTCGTTTCCGGCGCGCGCAACGGTTACATCCCGGCGGAGTGTGTGGGTGGGCAGGAACCGCTGGCCCCGGCCAACGCGGCGTCTTCGGGCGGAAGCGGCCCGGTAGGCAACGCGCCGGTTGTCCCGGCTGCGCCGGGCGCGGGCACAGGTACAGCGCTGACGGGCGGCGCGAACGGCCAGACGATCACCAACCCGGCGGGCCAGACGGTGTACATTGTGGCGCTGGGCGACCGGCTGTACCGCATTGCGCTCAAGTTCGGCGTGTCGGTCACGGCGCTGGCTGCCGCGAACGGCGTCGCCAACTTCAACCTGATCTATCCCGGCCAGCAGCTCATCGTCCCACGGTAGCGCCGGTTATGAAGTTCGAATGACCAGCCCTCACCCCCTCGCCCCCTCTCCCGAACGCCGAGTACGGCTGGGAGAGGGGTTGCAGGCCTGCCCGCATTTCGGGGAAGAGTGGGAGAGCTAGCCCTCAAGGGTCTTTTTCCCCTTCTCCCGGCGGGAGAAGAGGGCAGGGGGATGAGGGCAACTGCGTACGTTCCAGGGGATTCTGACGATGCAAAAAAAGGCCGCCCTCAGTGCGAGGACGGCCTTTTCTGGTTTTAGGGAGCTGCGTTACGAATTACTCGTACAGCAGCGGGGCGATGGTTTCGTCTTCGATGTTGGTCGCGTCGTACCAGTGGAAGCCGGTGTCGATCATCGGCTCAAGTTCCTCACCGCGCAGGGCCATGACCGCCGCCTCGACGGCCTTGTAGCCGATGCCGATGGGGTCCTGCGTGATCGCGCCCGCCTGAGCGCCACTGATGATGGCGTCCATCTGCTGACGGCCCGAGTCGTAGCCGATCACCACGAGCTTGCCTTCCATGTTCAGCTCGGTCACGGCATTGAGCACGCCGATGATCGAGCCTTCATTCGCGCCGAAGAAGCCCTTCAGATTCGGGTGGGCCAGGATGATGGCCTTGGCCAGGTCCGTGGACTTCAGGTGGTCGCCGGCGCCGTACTGCACGTCCACGACGGTGATGTCGGGGTAGGCTTCGGCCATGCGCTCGGTGAAGCCCGCGACGCGGTCGATGCCGGTGCGGCTGGTCTGGTCGTGCGCGATCACGGCCACTTCACCCTCGCCGCCGATCAGCTCGGCCATCTTGTCCGCCGCCGCGGCAGCCGCCGCAACGTTGTCCGTCGCCGCCGTGGTCACCGGGATGTCGCTGTCCACGCCGGAGTCGAAGCCGACGATCGGGATGCCGGCTTCCTGGGCGCGCTCAAGCAGCGGGATGGCGGCCTGGCTGTCCAGCGCGGCAAAGGCGATGGCGGCGGGGTTCTTGTCCAGCGCGGTCTGGAGCATTTCCATCTGCTTGTCGACCTGGGACTCGCTCTCCGGGCCTTCGAAGGTGATGGTCACGCCGCAGTCTTCCGCTGCCTGCTCCGCGCCAAGCTTCACAGCCTGCCAGAACTGGTGCTGGAAGCCCTTGGAGATGACGGGGATATAGACTTCGTCCGCCGTCATTTCGGCAGCGATTTCGGGCGTGCAGTACTTCTCAGGCGCGGGCGCTTCTTCGGTCGGTTCCGGCGTGCCGCTCTGTGCAAAAGCGAAGCTGCCGCCGAAGGCGAAGGTGATCGCCAGCAGAAGGGCAAACAGTTTAGCGAATTTCACGGCATTTCTCCTTGATTGTTGGTAACTGGCACTCATTGGACGCACGAACAGACGGATCTCCGTTCATCATGGTGTTTCGGCTTGCCTTGTTGCCACCTCCTATGCTGTCCGCCGGGTCCAACGCCGTCAGGGGCGCGGCAGGCGGTTGCTTCCGGATACGTTTCAGGCAAAGCGCACCGCATTATTTGCGGCGGCGGATGATGTCCAGGTAGACGGCCAGGATGACGATGGCCCCGGTGACGACGGTCTGCCATTCCTGCGGCACAGACATGATGCGCAGGCCGTTCACCAGCACGCTCATGACGAATGCGCCGATGATCGTGCCCATGATCGTGCCTTCGCCGCCGCTCAGCGATGTGCCGCCGATGACCACTGCCGCGATGGCGTCAAGCTCGTAGCCCTGGCCGAGCGACGGCTGGGCGGAGTTGAGGCGCGCGGCCATGACCACGCCCGCCAGCCCGGCGAACAGGCCGCACAGCGTGTAGACGGCGGTCTTCCAGCGCGTCACGGTGACGCCCGACAGGCGGGTCGCCTCTTCGTTGCTGCCCAGGGCGAACGTGTACCGCCCCAGGACCGTCCGGCTCAGGATGATGCTGGCGACGATGGCCGCGCCGAACATGATCAGCACGGCGTTGGGGATGGCCAGGTCCTTGACCAGGCTGTTCAGGTTCAGGATCGAGCCGGTGGCGATGTCCCGAAATTCGGGCGTGGCGTTGAAGTAGATCGGCTTCAGGTTCGAGATGACCAGGGACAGGCCCTTGGCGATGTACATCATGCCCAGCGTGGCGATGAAGGGCGGGATCTTCATCCGGGCGATAGCCGTGCCGTTGATGAAACCGGCCAGCCCGCCGAAGAGGATGCCGGCCACGATGCCGATGGGCACGGGCAGGCCCCAGTACGTGACGAACACGCCGGTCATCACCGAGGCGAAGGTCATCACCGTGCCGATGGACAGGTCGATGCCGCCGGTGATGATGACGAAGGTCACGCCCAGCGCCAGGATGCCGTTCACCGCCGTCGCCAGCAGGATGCCCAGGATGTTGTTGACCTGCAAGAAGTTGGGCGACGCCAGCGAGAAGAAGACGAACAGGACGATCAGCGCCGAGAACGCCAGAATCCTCTGCGTCGCGTCCGAATTAAAGAATGACCGACCGGTAACTTTTGGGGTGGCGACCGAGGTATCCATAGCTTAATGCTTCCCGTTATCGTTCGTCGAGGGTCCGGAACCGTTTGAGCCGTTCGAGCTATCCGAGCCGTTGCCGCCAAATTGCAGCGTGTCGCCGCGCATGGTGGCGAAGTGCATGATCTCTTCCTGCGACGCGCCCGCGCCCAGTTCGCCGGTGATGCGCCCTTCGCACATGACCACCACACGATGGCTCATGCGCAGGATTTCCGGCAGCTCGGACGAGATCATGATGATGCCCTTGCCCTGCCGCGCCAGGTCGTTCAAGAGCCGGTAAATCTCGCTCTTCGCGCCCACGTCGATGCCGCGCGTTGGCTCGTCAAAGATCAGGATGTCCGTGTCGGCGGTCAGCCACTTGGCGATGACCAGTTTTTGCTGGTTGCCGCCGGACAGGTTCTTGACGCGCTGCTGAAGGCTGGGCGTGCGGATGGAGAGCGTATCCACGAACTGGCTGGCGGTCTGGCGCGTGCGCGGGCGGTTCACCAGGCCGATGGAGTTCAGGAACTTGCGCATGGACGCCAGCACGATGTTCGCCTCAACGTCCATGCCGAGCGTCAGGCCGTAGCGCTTGCGGTCCTCGGACAGGTAGCCGATGCCATGCCGCACGGCGTCGGTCGGGCTGTGAATCTGAACCGGCTTGCCGCGCACTACAATGCGCCCGGAGTCGACGCGGTCGGCCCCGAAGATGGCGCGCGCGACCTCGGTCCGGCCCGCGCCCATCAGGCCCGCGAAGCCCAGGATTTCGCCGCGCTTGAGCGTGAAGCTCACGTCACGAATCTGGCGGCCACGGTTCAGGTTGTGCACTTCGAGCAAAATCTCGCGGTCGGTGGCTTCGGGCACTTCCGGCGCGGATTCGTAGATGGTGCGGCCCACCATCATGCTGATGATGCGCCCCTTGTCCGTCGCGCCGGTGTTCACCGTGTCGACGAAGCGCCCATCGCGCATGACCGTCACGCGGTCCGAGATGACGAACAGCTCATCCAGGCGGTGTGTGATGTATACGATGCCGACGCCCTTCTCGCGAAGCTGGCGGATGATGCGGAACAGCTCGTCAATCTCCGATTCAGTCAGGGCGGCGGTCGGCTCGTCCATGATCAGCACTTCGGAGTTGAAGGACAGGGCTTTGGCGATCTCGACCATCTGCTGCTTGGCGACGGTCAGGTCCGAGACTTTGGTGCGCGGGTCGAGATTGATGTGCAGGGTGGCGAGCAGGTCTTTGGTTTGCTGGTTAATGGCGTTGTCGTCGAGGAAGCCAGGGATTCTGCGGCGCGGCTCGCGGCCAATGAAGATATTCTGCGCCACGGTCAGATGGCCCATCAGGTTGAGTTCCTGGTGGATCATGCTGATGCCGAGGTGCTGGGCGGCGCGTGGGTTGGGGATGTCCACGTCGCGGCCCTTGAACTGGATGCGGCCCGCGTCTTTGCTGTACACGCCGGCCAGAATCTTCATCAGCGTGGACTTGCCCGCGCCGTTTTCGCCCACCAGCGCATGAATCTCGCCGGCCCGAAGCTCAAAATGGCAATTGGCGAGCGCGTGAACGCCGGGGAAGGTCTTTTCAATGCCTTCCATGAGGACCAAAGAATCAGTCATAGTGGAAGCCCTGCCCGTCACAAGCGCGTTGACTCTCGTTCGAGCGTCTCAATGCGTACTGTGGATAGCGCCGACAGACTGGTAACGGTCACATGTTAACCATAACCTAGCCTGGACGCAAGAA
The DNA here is from genome assembly GCA_020851855.1 of Anaerolineae bacterium. Lineage (GTDB taxonomy): Bacteria > Chloroflexota > Anaerolineae > Aggregatilineales > UBA2796 > JADZBY01. Next base: position 2,216 of record JADZBY010000539.1, on the reverse strand, counting down.
ATTCACCGCGTTACTGGCCCCGATGATAAACCTCAGCTAGTGAACGCAGACCTTGATCGCGGGCGGCTCGCGAGCCGCCCCTACACCGGCGGCGCGTGTTCTGCCACCGCATCGGCGGCGCGACCACGACATCGGATTACGCCGTCTGGCGGTTGGCCGCGCCGATTCCCGCCTTGCCGGAGACGCCGAAGAAGCGCATCCGCTCCCGCACGGCGTCGATCATCGCCAGCCGCGCCGGACTCAGGTAGATGCGCGGATCGACCACAGACGGCTGTTCGGCCAGCGTCCGGCGCGCCGCCTCGGTGAAGGCCCGGCTGAGCTGCGTGGCCACGTTCACCTTGCAGACGCCCAGCCCCACCGCCTGCACGAGATGGTCGTCGCGCACGCCGGACGATCCATGCAGCACGAGCGGCACATCGACCACGGCGCGGATGGCGCGCAGGCGCTCCAGGTCCAGCGCGACCTCTTTGCTGTGCACCGAATGCACCGAGCCGATGGCAATCGCCAGCGCGTCAATATCCGTCGCGGCGACAAATTCGGCGGCTTCTTCGGGCGCGGTCAGTTCGCTGGCCGGGTCAAAGCGCCCGGTTGGGTCCGCCTTTGGCACGTGCCCCACCTCAGCCTCAAGGAACGCGCCCAGCCCGTGTGCGATCTCGGCCAGACGGCGCGTCACGGCGATGTTTTCCTCAAGCGGCAGATCGCCGCCGTCGAACATGACCGAGGTGAAGCCCAGCGCCAGCGCTTGCAACACCTCTTGCTCGTTGGCGTGGTCCATGTGCAGCGCCACCGGCACGCTGACGCTCTGCGCCGCGACCTTGCCGATCTCCGCAATGTAGCGCAGCCCAAGCGTGGTGTTGCCGCCGCCGATGTATTGCAGGGCGCGGTGGCTCACCTGAAGGATGGCGGGGGCGTCTTCCAACTCGGCGGCCATGACGATGGCCTGCGCCTGTTCGAGTTGGTTTGCGTTGAACGCGCCCAGGGCAAAACCTTCCTGCTGCGCGCGTTGTACCCAGAGCTTCGGGCTGGCCAGAGTCATGATTCTCTCTCTCTTTGACCTTGATCTTGAAGGGCGGCGGGCGCGGCGTGGACCGGGCCGCTGGACTTACGCACGATCAACTGTGTGGGCAGCACGACGGTCTGCGGCTCGGCGGGGCTGCGCCCGGCCAGCCGGTCGAGCAGGAGCCGGGTAGCGCGCTCGCCCATCGCGTAGGCGGGCTGCTCCACCACGGTCAGGAACGGGTCAATCAGGCTGGCCACCGGCAGATCGTCGAAGGTGACCAGCGACACGTCATCCGGCACGCGCAGACCCGCTTCGCGCACGGCGTGCAAGACGCCGATGGCCACGAAGTTGTTCGCGGCGAAAATGGCTGTGGGGCGCGGCTGGCGGGCGAGGGCAAGGCGCGTCAGGTGCTCGCCGCTCTGCGGCGTGTACTGGCCCCAGAAGATCAGCCCGTCGTCGGCTTCCAGGCCCGCGTCGGCCAGCGCACGACGGTAGCCGAGGGCGCGGTCTTGCGATGTGCTGACCGTGCGCGGCCCACACAGCAGGGCGATACGCCGGTGGCCGAGCGCGATGAGGTGATTGGTCAACAGGTGCGCGCCGCCCTCGGAGTCGCCGCGCACGCTGTCCACTTCGACATCGGGTATGTGGCGGTCCAACAGCACGACGGGCACGTTGCGGTCGAGCAAAAACGTGGCCGATTCCGGCGTACAGCTTGCGGGAACGAGCAGCACGCCGTCCACCTGCTTCTGAACGAGCACGTTCAGGTATTCCGTCTCGTCGTCCTGCGATTCGTCGGTGTTGCAAAACATGACGGTGAAGCCGTGCTCGCTGGCCGTATCTTCGACGCCGCGCGCCACAGTGGTGAAGAACGGGTTGGTGATGTCGGTCAGGATCAGGGCGATGGTCTTGGTCTTTTTGAAGCGCAGGCTGCGGGCGAGGGCGTTCGGGACGTAGCCAAGATCGGCAATGGCCTGCTCCACGCGCTCGCGCGTCTCCTGGCTGATGTAGCCGGAGTTGTTGATGACCCGGGACACGGTCATCGCGGAAACGCCAGCGCGCCTGGCCACATCGCCAATAGTGCTCAAAGGTAGTCCTCGAAAGAAATGCCTGTTTGGGGCGGCCCCGCGTCGTGCGGAGCTAATCTGTTATCCATAACATGTTACGGGTAACATAACATGGAAACGCGAGGCGTGTCAAGGGGTGGGCGGTACGGTGG
>JADZBY010000538.1 GCA_020851855.1 Anaerolineae bacterium | reverse complement strand
TTCCCGGCCTTTGACGCCGAAGCAGGCGCGGCAGCACTGCGCGAGAACGGCTTTTCCCGCTTTCGGCGCATTGAGGGCGATTGGCAGACGGCGCGCGCCGTGTATGGGGACGAGTATCTGGCGGCGGTCGAGGCGCTGACGCGCGCGGTGACCCGCAATCCGGCGGTGCGCATCGCCCGGTTTGACCTGGAGCCGAAGACGTTCTTCGACCAGATCACGCGCGGCACGGCGTCTGCCCAGTTCGTCGGCTGGACGCCGCCCGTGCCGCACCCGGACGCCTACCTGACGCCGCTGCTGGCCTCGACGGGCGAACTGGCGCAGGCGGCGGGTTATGCCAATCCGGACGTGGACCGTTTGCTGGCCGAGGCGGCGCTGGCCGAGCCGGACGCAGCGCGCGCACTGTACGCCGAAGCGCAGCAAATCGCGCTCGCGGACGTGGTCGCCGTGCCGCTCTGGTCGCCCGACCTGACGGCGCTTGTCGCGGCGAGTGTGGACCGTGACAGCATCGTGATCTCGCCCAACATCCGGCTACACCTGGACCGGCTGCGCCGCGCGCGCTGAACCGAGCGCGTCCGGCGCGCCTCACTGCACCGTCACGATGAGCAGCGCCGGGCGGGCCTGTCCCTTGCGGATGGCCCAGGCGCGCACGTCCGGTGTGGCGGCGGCGGGCTGGCCGACGATCACGTGCGCCACGTCGTCCCAGGTGGCCTGGGCGATGTCCGTCGCGGACGGCTCGGCGCTCGCGTCGGGGTGCGAATGGTACAGCCCGACCACTTCCAGCCCGGTCTGGCGCAGGCGAAAGATGGCCCGCACCATCTCCAGGGCATCCATGTCAAAGCGCTGGCGCGGGTTGGCGGCGGTATTGCGCACCGGCAGTATACGGCGCACGACGGCCACGCCTTTCTCGAAAACGCCGCCCAGAACGCCGCACGCCTCGTCCGGCAGCGCGCGCCGGGCGTGGGCGACGATGCGTTCCAGGTCTGATGCGCGTACATGCACTTCCACGGTTGGATGTACTTTCCGCTAATCCGGTTTAAAATGGACGCCATAACGCACACGTCTTCATTTTGCCTTGATTCTGCGTCGGTGCATGGCGCATCCTGGTGAGGTTAGCGCATGGCGAACGAACAGACGCGACAGATTCTGCAACAGGGTATTGCGGCTGCCAAGTCCGGCGACCCGGTCCAGGCCCGCCAGTTTCTTCAAGAGGCGATCCGGCGCGACCCGACCAGCGAGATCGCGTGGATGTGGCTGAGCACGGTCGCACGCGATGAGAACGAGCGCCTGTACTGCCTGCGCAAAATCCTGGACATCAACCCGCACAACGAAGCCGCCGCCGCCCGGCTGCAACAACTGACCGGCGGCGCGCCCGCGCAGCAATCGCCGCCGCCGCCGCAGCAATCTCAACCGCCCGGCGGGATCAAACGGTTGCCCGGCAGGCCAGGGACCGGCTCGCTGGCCACGCCGGGCGCGCCCGCTGCGGGTACGCCTGCGCCGGGAATCCGGCCTCTCAAGCCGCTTGGCGGGCCGCCGGCGGGCGCGGAAACCGGCGCCGCCACACCGCCCGCCTCGTCGGGCCGGATGGCCACCCCGCCGCCGCCCGTGCCGCTGGCCGGCGAGCGCCAGATTGCCGATCTGATGCCCAGGGTGGACGCCGTGTTGAGCGGCTACCAGCCCGTACCAACCGCCGATCTGCCTTTCGTCTGGCAAAAGAAGACCCGCCGCCGGGCGGGCGAAGCCGCCGAGCGGGCGCTGCGGATGCGGCTGGGCGCGCTGGCCGCCGTGGCGCTGGTTGTGCTGGGCGGCGCGGCGATCTTCGGCCTGTCGCGCGTCTTCCAGGGCGGCGACGTCTTCGTCGCACAGGCCACGCGCACGCCGACGCCCACCATCACCCTCACGCCGACCGCCACACAAGGCCTGACCAACACGCCGTCCATGACGCCGCGCATCCCGCCCACCGCCACGGTGACGCCGCCCTTCGAGCGCGGCAGCATCTTCGCCCGGCAGGCGACGCCCGTCTACCCGGCGGGCAGCGTCAGCGGGCCGATGGAAGACGCGCTGAACCTGATCGGCGTCGGCCAGTACGACGAGGCGCTTGAGCTGCTCGAAAACGAGCGCCAGGGCCTCGAACTGACCCGCACCACGAACCCGGCCTATTCCGGCGTGCTGTACCACATGGCGCGCGCCTATCTGGCCAGGGGCGACGCCAACGAGGCGCTGCGGCTGCTCAACAATACGCAGAACCAGGGCCTGACTTACCCCGCCTACCGCGCGGCGCTGGCCGAAGTGTACTATGCGCTGGGCAACGATGACCGCGCGCTGGACGAAGCGAATCGCGCCCGCAACGCCGACCGAAAGCTGGTCAGCGCCTCGATCATCGCGGCGCGCGTTTATGGCCGCAACGGCAACCTGGGCGAAGCGCGCAGCATCCTGCGCAGCGCCCTGCAGGAGTCGCCGCAGAACACGGAGATTCTCGTCGCGCGCTCGCAGATCAGCCTGGCCGGCGGCGAGCCGGAAGCGGCGCTCGACGATGCGCTGCTGGCCCTGTACGTGGATCCGCTCAACCACGATGCGTTCGTCGCCCGCAACCAGGCGCTTCTGGCACGCGCCGCCGCCCGGCCCGACCGCGATGAGCGCGTGGCGGGCTATGGGCAGGCCGTGCTGAGCGCGCTTGAATTTGTGTTTTATTATCCCGGCGACCGCGTCGGCTGGTATCAGCTTGGGCTGGCGCGCCAGGGTGAGGGCAATCTCGACGCCGCGCTGGACGCCTATGCCCAGGCGCTCGTCGGGCGGCCCGACGACCCGGCCAGCCTGCCCATCTACCTGGCGCGCGGCGATTTGAGCCTGGCGCAGGGCCGTTTTGCCGACGCACTGGACGATTTTACAACGGCCAACGCCATCCGCGAGACGCGCGAGGGCCGTGAAAAGCACCTGCGCGCCGCGCTGGCGCTCAAACGCTACGACGCCGCGCTCGACGACGTAACGGCGCTCGTGGACGAGTTCCCCGACGACACGTCGCTCTTCATCCAGCGTCTCGACCTGCTCACGCGGGCCTGGGTAGAGCGCTCCATCGACCGGGAGACGTTCGAATCCGAGGCGGAGACGGTGACTCAAGACTTCATCGAGGGCCTGGACGCGGGCGATCAGGCCGCGGCGCGGCTGTACCGGGGCATTCTGCGTTACGAGGCGGAAGACTACGAGGCGGCGCTGGACGACTTCGACGGCGTGCTTGGGACGTGGGCGTCCGGCATCGGCTTCTACTACCGTGGGCGCACGCTTCAGGCGCTCGGTCGCGACGCCGAGGCGATGCGCGATTACGAATGGGTGAAGTCCTTCGCGCCGGTCGAGCGCTTCTCGTTCGCCGGCGACGCCGTGGCCCAGCTTGACTTGTTGGCCGACGCGCAGCCCACCCGCACGCCCACGCCGACCTTCACCCGGACGCCGACGCCCACGCTGACCTTCACGCCGACGGCCACCGACACGCCCACCCGGACGCCGACCCCAACGCGCACCTTCACACCGACGCGCACGCCGACCTTCACCCGGACGTCGACGCCGACGCGCACGCCGACCATCACACGCACGCCCAGCCGCACGCCGACCTCGGCGGACGACTGAGCGGCTGAGAAAAGCCATGCCCCTGGCCCCTCTCCATCGTGAAGAGGGGCCAGGGGCATGGTCAGAGCATCGCGTTGGGTGATTCGCGGACGAGGCAGGCGTTGTCCCTATGGAAAGCCACGTAGGGACGAGGCCTGCCTCGTCCGTTGCCCGGCCAATCCGCAGGCATGGCCACCCAATTATCCGCGCCGCGACGCCCGGCGGATGGGCACGTCGTCTTCATCACCCGTATCGACATCCACATCCACCGCCTCGATCAATTCGCCGTCGTCGGAGAGCATCAGGCGGCCCGGCGTCGCGCCGCGTTTGGGCTTTTCCCCGTCGCGCGCCAGGTCCTCATTCTTGCGCTTCGTCACCTGCTCCTCGTCGCGCAGCTCGCGCCGGATTTCGCGCCGAATCTCGTCGCCTATCTCGCGGCGAATCTTGCGCCAGTCGGGACGCTCGTCGTCGTCCTCGTGCTCGTCGTCCTCGTCCTCGTGCTTTTCCTCGTGTTTTTCCTCGGCCTCGGCGATGCGATCAAAGCGGTTGCGGAACAGCGCGCCGGCGATCATCGAGAACACGATCAGGACGAGGACGCCGCCGAGGCTGAAGTTCACGCCGGGCATGAGCATCAGGCCCAGGCCAAAAGTCCAGATGACGGTTTGCGCATTGCTGGCGCGGTGAAGGCGGGCGAAGCCATCGACCAGCGCAGACAGGCCGAACACGAAGAGGATTCCCGGCCAAAAGGGCAGCGGCAGGCCCGCGAATAGCAACGCGACGAGGCCCAGCACGAAGACCAAGCCGGCCACGCCGTCCGCCGCCTTCTTGAACTGGCGCAGGTCATAGTATTCGATGTAGTCCGCCACGCTGGCCGCCGAAACGCCCAGGTGGCGCGAAATGTTCAGCGCGCTCTCGCCGGTCCGGTGCAGCGCGGCGGCTTCTTCGCGCTCTTCTTTGCTCAGGCCAAAATCGTGGCGACGTGCCATAGTCTTGCGGCCTCACGGGCATCGGCCCACACACACAACGATACGCGCTCACCGGGCAGAAGTTGCAGACAACCCTCACCCGACCCCCTCTGCCTCAGAGCGAGGGGGGACGGGGAGCGAGGGCCACCCCTGGAACCATTCACAGGATATCCACCGGGTCGACATCCACCTGCCAGCCCACGCGCACGTCAAAGTCGCCGAGAAGGCGCGCCGGGTCAGTGGTGCGCGCGATGAGATGCCACTGGTATACGCCGTCGATTTTACCGAAAAACGCGGGCGCAGGGCCGATCAATGTGGTGGCGGTCAGGTTGCGCAGCATGATGCGCTGTTTCAGCTCGCGCGCCACGTTTTCGGCGTCGCGCTGCACCTGGTTCGGATTGGGCGAGCGGAAGATGAGCCGTACCAGCCGCTTGTAGGGCGGATAGCCGAGCAGCCGCCGGTATTCGATCTCGCGCTGGTAAAACGCCTCGTAATCGTGCCCGGACGCGGCCTGGATGGCGTAGTGGTCGGGCTGGTAGCTCTGGAAGATGACCTGTCCGCCGCGCCAGCCGCGCCCGGCCCGGCCCGCCGCCTGGGTCAGAAGCTGGAAGGTACGCTCTCCGGCGCGGTAGTCGGGCAGGCCGAGCGCCGTATCGGCCAGCACGACGCCCATCAGCGTCACGCGGGGCAGGTCGAGGCCCTTCACGATCATCTGCGTGCCGACCAGCACGTTGGCCTCGCCCGCCGCGAATTGCGCCCAGATGGCCTCGTGCTGCTGGCGGCCTTGCGCCGTGTCCCGGTCCCAGCGCAAGACCTGTGCGCCGGTAAATTCGGCCAGGACGGCCTGCTCGACGGCGGCAGTGCCCGCGCCAAAGTAACGGATGCGGCGGCTCTGGCAGTTCGGGCAAATCTCCGGCGCAGCTTCGCGGTGGCCGCAATAGTGGCAGGTCAGCTGGCCGCCGGGCGCGCTGGCCGGGCCGGTCTGGTGGTAGGTGAGCGGGATGTCGCAGTTCGGGCAGCGCGATACGTAGCCGCAATCCCGGCACAGCACGAACGTCGCGCTGCCGCGCCGGTTCAAAAAGAGCAACGCCTGTTCGCCCCGGTCCAGCGTGCGCTGCAAGGCGACGCGCAAGGCCCGGCTGAACATGCTCTTGTTGCCCTCGCGCAATTCTTCGCGCATGTCCACGATCTGCACGGGCGGCAGCGGCGCGGAGATGGCGTCCAGGCTTTCGGCGCTGCGCTCGCTGCGCGGTACGATGACCCGGTTGGGCAGGTGCAGGTACGTGATCTCGCCCTGCTGCGCGCGGAACACGGTGGTCACGTCGGGCGTGGCCGAGCCGAGGATGAGCGCGCCGCCCGCATGGCGCAGCATGGCCATCGCCGTTTCGCGGGCGTGGTAATAGGGCGGCGGCAGCGGCGGCGACTGTTTGTAGCTGTCGTCGTGCTCCTCGTCCATGACGATCAGGCCCACGTCCGGCAGCGGGGTGAACAGCGCCGAGCGCGCGCCGATCACCACGTCCAGCAGGCCCGCGCGCGCGCGCCGCCACGTGTCATACTGTTCGCCGTCGGTCAGGGCGCTGTGCACGACGGCGAGCCGGCCCGGAAAGCGCGACGCAAAGCGGCCCACCGTCGGCGCGACGAGGGCGATCTCCGGCACGAGCACGATGGCTTGCCGTCCCTGCCGCACGATCTCTTCGATGGCGCGCAGGTAAATCTCCGTCTTGCCAGAGCCGGTTACGCCGTGCAGCAGGAAGGCGCGGAACACGCTCCGGTCGGCGTGCGCCTCAAGCATGTGCGCGCGGATGGTCTGCCAGCAGGCCGCCTGTTCGGGCGTGAGCGTCGGCGCGTCCGCCGGCTGGTAGCGCCGCCCGGCCAGCGGGTCGCGAATCTGCTCCGCTTCCCCGATGGCGATGTGCCCTTTGGCTTCCAGGCGGCGAATCGAGTCCGGGCTGGCCCCGGTCTGGCGCGTGATCTCGGCCAGCTCGACCGGCTCCGGTTCGCGCGCCAGCAGGTTCAGCACGGCGGCTTGTTTGGGGCTTTTGCGCATGTGCAGGACGAGGCCCGGCACTTCTCCCGGCGACACCTTGAGCCAGACCACACGCACGGTTTGCGGCTTGGCTTCCGGCGCAGGCAAAACGGCTTCGGCGGCGACCACGCCGTGTGCGATCAGCGGCTTGATCGCGTCCCGCCAGCGCGATTTGGGCAGGGCGCGGTCGATCTGCCGGGCGCGCAGCGGGCCGCGCTCGCGCAGCAATTCGAGCACCGCCGCCGCTTCTCCCGTGGCGTCACGGGCCGCCTGTGGCTGGGCATCCACGAGCGTGTAAAGCTGGCTGCCGCGTTTGGCGAGGCCCGGCGGCAACATCATCCACAGGCACGGACCGAGCGGCGTGAATGTCTCGGCGGCCATCCAGCGGCCCAGCGCGATTTGCAGCGGCGTAACAACCGGCTCGTCGCTCAGCACGTCGAGGATGGGCTTGGGGTGTGGTACGCTGCTTTCCGGCACGAGATCGAGCACGATGGCCTGGGATAAGCCCGTGCGAAAGCTGACCTCGACAAGCTGGCCGATGGACACGGGCAGATCGTCGGGCACGGCGTAATGAAACGTGCCGCGCACAGCGGATTGGTAGATCGCCAGCTCGGCGTACATGGCCGCAGACCTCGCGGACCCTCTGGTTGCTTAACGTTGAGTGTACGATATTGGGCAAAAACGGCAACTCACGGGGCCGAAAGGCCGAAACGCGAAAGTGGGCGTCCCCGGACGGGGGGCGACGGGGGAAAGGTCACCCACGCCACATGGAGTGCGCGCGGGCGATCAGGCGGTGCGGTCGCGGCGCATGACTACGCTCTCCACCAGCCCGATGCCGAACAGCAGCGTCAGGAGCGAGCTGCCGCCGGAACTGATGAAGGGCAGCGTCAGGCCGGTGACGGGCAACAGCGATAGATTCATGCCGGTCGAAACGACGGTCTGAAAGAAGATGATGGCCGCCACGCCATAACAAATCAGCGCGCCGAGCGGATCGCGGGCCAGCGACGCCGCGCGCATGATGCGTAAGAGCAGCACCCCGATCAGGGCGAAGACCATCACCGCGCCGACGAAGCCCAGTTCTTCGGCGATGACCGAGAAGATGAAGTCTGTGTGGCGCACGCGCAGGAAACGCAGCTGCGATTGCGTGCCGGATGCGTAGCCTTTGCCCAGTGCGCCGCCCGATCCGATGCTGATCTGCGCCTGACGGATGTTGTAACACGCCTCGTCGTTGCCTTCGCAGCTGATGAAGGTGTAAATGCGGCTGCGCTGGTAGTCTTCCATATTCACCCACAAGACCGGCAGCGCGATGACGGCCAGCGCCACGAACATCAGGATGTGGCGGACACGCAGCCCGGCGGCCCAGACCATGATGAACCAGGTGAACATGATCAGGATCGTGATGCCCAGGCTCGGCTGAAGGAAGATGAAGGCGGCGGGCAGACCGACGTAGCCCAGCGAGATGAGCACGGTGCGCAGCTTATTCAGCTTCGTGTACTGCGTCTGGAGATGCTGGCCGAGCGCGATGACGATCAGCACTTTGGCCAGCTCGGACGGCTGAAGCGGCAGGCCGACGGTCAGCCAGCGCTGTGCGCCCGCCGCGCCCACCTGGCCAAGCACTGCCACCAGGCCGAGCAAAAAGACCAGCAGGCCGTAGATATACGGTTGCATCGCGCCGAACAAGCGGTAGTCAATCGCCGCCACAGCGAAGAGCACGGCGACGCCGATCACCGCATACTGAATCTGACGCGGCACGCGGGAGATCAGGTCCGTGTCGACGGCTCCGGTCGTGGCGCTGCTGATCATGAGCACGCCGTACACGATCAGGATCAGCGTCACGCCGAACATGACGAAGTCGAAGTTGCGCCAGACGCGCGTTTGTCGTGCCAACTCGCTTTCCTCTTCACGATGCGCGAGAAATCTTACCGCCGTTTTTTCCCGATGCAAGGCGGCGGTACAATCTAGGGCGATTCCTTCACCGTCCGCTTAAAAATGCAAAGAGTGGAGGCTTTTCAACATGGCGCTTTCCCAGGCTCAGTGGAACCGGGTTGGGCAATATGTGCGCAGTTACCTTCAACGCACGGCCCAGAATTACGGGCACAAAAACGCCGAATACCGCGCGGTGTGGCGCTGGATGCACACGCTCAACGTGCTCAAGAACCTGGACGCTATCCTGGACGGGGAGAAGGCGGGCGACGACGCGCGCGATGTGTGTCGGGTAGCGGCGCTCTTTCACGACGTGGACCATTACACCGTGGACACGCAGTACCACGCCCTGCGCGGCGCGGAGACGGCGACGGCCTTCTTGAAGCGGGAAGGTCACCCGGCGCAGTACGTCGAGCGCGTGGCAGAGGCGATTCGTGGCCACCACCACGATTTCAGCGACGACGAGCCGATTGACGAGCAGGTCGCGCGCATCGCCGCCGGGCTGAGCCACGAGGCGCGCATGGTCATGGACGCCGAAACGCTCGACAAGATCGGCGCGAACAACATCTTGCAGTCCGTATTGACCATGAGCGCGGTCAGCCACCCGCAGATCTTCGAAGTGACGCGGGAGCTGACGTCCGGCTGGCCGCTGGAACGGGCGCGCACCTGGGCACAGACGCTCGTCACGACCACCGGCAAGATCATGGGCGCGCAACGGCTGGATTTCTACGAGCGGCTGTTGCGACAGCTTGCCGAGGAAGTCGTCGCCGACGATCCTTTCCCGCAGCCATCGCAGTTGACGCAGGAGTCGCTGCAAGTGCCGGAGTAGAGGGCGAGCAGGTCATGTGTCGGGCCAACCCTCACTTCCTCGACCCCTCTCTCCGTCACGGCAAGCGGGGGAAAAAGCGCCCTTCTGCCGGCATTCTTTGCCCCTCGCCCCTTGTGGGAGAGGGGTTGGGGTGAGGGGTTCGGAGCGCACACGTGAAATCATCTCACGGCGAGCGGGGGAAAAAGCGCCCTTCTGCCGGCATTCTTCGCTCCTCGCCCTTTGTGGGAGAGGGGTTGGGGTGAGGGGTATGCCACCACACATGCGCCGGGCATTGGGTGTTACGCTGGCGTTGGCCATGCTCGGCGCGGCGGCGCTGGCCTGTAACCTGTTCCCCGGCATCCCGGTGACGCCGACGCTCGCGCCGACGGTGGCCACCACGGCAGCGCCATCCGTCACGGCGACAGAGACCGTCACCGCGACCACGGCAATCACGGCCACTCCCACCGCGACCGCCAGCGCAACGCTCACGCCGACCGACTCCCAGACGCCGACCAATACGCCAACACGTACATTGACGCCGACATTCACCGCCACGGCTACACTGCCGCTTCTCGCGACGCGCCCGGCGACGCACACGCCCACCAGCAGCCCGACGCCGTCACAAACTCGCCCTGCGCCGAGCCAGACGCCCTCGGCCACGGCCAGCCCGACCGCGACGCGCACCACGCCGCCGAGTCTGACGCCGAGCGCCACGCCAAGCCCGACCCGCAGCCCGACGCCGAGTGAAACGCCCACGGAAACGCTCGCACCATCGGCCACGCCCACATTGCTTATCGTGCTGCTGCCGACGGCTGGCCTGACGTTGCGCCCGACGGCTACATCCTTCGGCATCGTGACTGCCACGCCGCTCGCCACGCGCCCAACGCCCACCGGCCTGCCGACGGTGATCCGCATCACGACGCTGCGACCCACGCGCACGCCGATCAGCACGGCCAGCGCCACCCCGCCCGCGCCAACGCTCAGCCTGCCGCCGCTGGTGGTCACGCCGGGCGCTTCTGCGCTGCCCACGCTCGTCGGAGTCGCGCTCACGCCGCTGCCAGGCGGGCAGACCAGCGGCGCGCCGACGCCTTTCCCGTCGCTCGTCGCGCTTCCCGGCAGCGACATTCTCGGCGTCGGCCTGGATGTGCTGCAATTCCCGCCGCCGGACACCGATCCGGCAGCCTACGCGGGCTACAGCGTGAGCCGGGACGGGCGACGGGCGATCATCACGCGCGAGGGCAGGCTGATCCTGGACGGCGCGACGTTCACCGGCGAGCTTGGCACGCACAATTTCCAGCGCTTCCTCGCCGCGCGCTGGTCGCCGGATGGCCGGTGGCTGGCCTACGTCGTACAGCGGCCCGATGCCGAGCAGGTGGGCGCGGATGACGTCGTGCCTACGCTCAACGATGGCGTGTGGGTGGTGCAGTGGCCCGGCGGCAGGCCGCGTCAGGTCTTCCGCAGCTTCTACGTGCGCGGCTCGAACGACTGGCCGTACCAGGCGGCGCTGGATGTGACGTGGTCGCCGGACAGCGGCCTGATCCTGGTCACGGTGGCTAACGCGGACGGCCAGCGCATGACGGCGGTGACCTCACCCGGCGCGGTGGTCGACGCCCCCGGACCGGGCCTGCCGCCGCAACAGCCT
>JADZBY010000537.1 GCA_020851855.1 Anaerolineae bacterium | reverse complement strand
TGGTGAACGACCTTCGCTTCACCCCCAACCCGGCGGCCCAGAATCTCGCCTCGTCAAAAACTTATGCAGTGGCGTTCGTCATCCGCCGCCGCCTGATCCACGCCGAAAACCCGTTTTACGATGCGATGATGGTCGGCGTCGAGCGCGAACTCGAGCAGCACGGTTATCACCTGGTAGCGATCACCATTGATGACGAGCCATCCCGCGACTTGTGGATGCCGCCCGGCCTGGACAAACGGCGGCTGGACGGCATGTTCGTGGCGGGCTGTGAGCTGAGCGACCGCGTGATGACGACACTGCTTTCGCTCGGCATCCCAACCGTGCTTGTGGCGAACAGCGTGCGGCATGGCGCAGTTGATGCCGTTACGTCGGACAACCGCGCCGGGGGATTCGCCGCCACGGAACACCTCATCCGACACGGCCACCGGCATGTTGCTTTCGTGGGCGGGCCGCGCACCTGGGCGCCCATCTTCGAGCGAATGCAGGGTTATCACGAGGCCATGCTCGAACACGGCCTGACGCCCATCCTCCAGCTTCAGCCCAACCTGTACATCGACGCCGGTGCAGCCGCGCTTTATGAGCTTCTTGGCCATCACCCCGAAGTGACCGCCGTGTTTGCGGCGAGCGATCCGCTGGCCATCGGCGTCATGCGCGCGGCCCAGGAGATGGGGCGGCGCGTGCCGGACGACCTCGCCATCATCGGCTACGACAACATCGTCTGGGCCGAAACCACGACGCCGCCGCTGACTACCATCCACATCCAGAAGGAGAAGATCGGGCAGATCGCGGCGCGCCGTTTGCTCGAAGTCCTGCGAGGCGAGGCTTTGACGCCCGTCAAAGTGGAAGTCTCAAACGACATCGTCATCCGTGAGTCGTGCGGCTGCAAACCAACCACCCCACCGCAAGAGCACTAGAAAGGAAGGCAAATGGAGAGGCGGCAAAACGTGGGGAAGCAGGCCCGCAATAAGTGCGTTAGCGTCACTGAGGAGACATATCATGACTTCAAAAGGACTAAATCGCCGCGAGTTTCTGAAGCTGGCCGGCTCAGCGAGCGCCATCCCGCTGGCGGCGCTTATGCCCCCCGTTTTTGCTGAAAAACTGCTGGCGTCGCCCGCCAGGCGGCAGGCCGAGCGCGTCATCACCATTGCCACGTCGGAAGGGCAGCGCGCCGACGGCATCCGCATGAACCTCGACCTGATCCGCGAGAAGACCGGCATCACGGTGGACGTGCAGGCGTCTCCGGAGTACCGCACTCAGGTCGCCGCCGACTTCGTCGCGGGCGGTGGGGCCTATGACGCGATCATGGCTCCGTTCCTGTTCATGAAAGACTGGTTCGTCAGCGGCTATCTGGCTCCGCTCCAGCCCTTCGTGGACGCCGATCCCGAAGTCAACATCGGCGACTTCATCCCCGCGCTGCTCACCGCCTACAACTGGTCGCAGGATCAGGTCTACACACTGCCCTATCAGGCCGATACGCACCTGTTCTTCTTCCGCAAAGACGTGTTCGAGGACCCGGACGTTCAGGCGGCCTACAAGGCGGAGACGGGCAACGACTTGAAGGTCCCGCAGACCGTCGAAGAGCAGCTTGAGGTGGCCCGCTACTTCACCAAGCGGCTCAATCCCAACTCGCCGATTGAGTATGGCTTCACCAACTGGAGCGAGCGCTGGGGATCGGTGTGGTGGTGGGGCATCCGCATGTCTGTGCTGGGCGGCGGCTGGCTGGACAAGGACAACCATCCGGCCATGAACAACGAAGCGGGCCTGCGCGCGCTGCGCGACTACCTGGCCATGCACGAGTTCGCGCCGGAAGACGTGACGACCTACGACTGGGACCGCTCGAATACGTCATTCCTGGATGGACGCGCGCTGATGTTCGACCAGTGGAACGCCTTCGGCTCGATTGCGAACTCGACGGACAGCACATCCGGCGCGTCGCAGGTCGTGGGCAAGGTCGGCTATGCGCTGCCCACCGGCTACGAGGTGGATGGCAAGGTCGTCAACCAGTCGATCCTGGGCGGATGGACGTCCGCGGTGTCGGCCTTCTCCGACGATGTGGAAGGCGCATATCAGGTCTTGGCGCAGGTCACCAGCCGTCAGGGCGAGCTGAACCGCATCGAGATCGGGACGGCCCCGACTCGGCAGTCTACCTACGAGGGCCTGGAACTGACGCAGACGACCGAGCACTATCCGATGCAGGCCCAGGCGTTCGCCGTGTCGTACATCACTGCCGACGTGGACGCGCCGCCCATCAGCCAGCAGGTGCAAGACTTTATGGCCACGCAGATCAGCCGGGTGCTGCTGCGCGAGATCGAGCCAGAACAGGCGCTTGCCGACGTTGAGAGCGAATGGACGACGATGCTCCAGGACGCAGGCATTTACGGCTGATCGTCCCAAGCGACTGTGAGTCGGGGGCGCGCGTGTGTCGCCCCCGATGCGTCCTTCGCCGTTACGTTACGCCTTACGCCTTCAAGAAATATTCCGCACAGCGTGCCCGGTAGGTGTTCCATGCAGACCTCAACCGTCACGGTCCATCCGCCACTGGCCCTACCGCGTAAGCGACGGATGCGGAACTACACGCCGTACCTGTTCATCGCGCCCGCGCTGCTCATTTTGCTTGTTGTCGTCATCCTGCCCATTGTGTACTCGTTCGGCATCAGTTTCTTTCGTTATCAACTGAACGCGCCACAGCTTGGCGTTAAGTTCATCGGGCTGGACAACTACGCCGCCATCGCCAGCGACCAGCAAATGATCCAGTCCGCGACATGGACGGTGCAGTTCACGTTGTGGGCGGTGTCGCTCGAACTCCTGCTCGGCATGGGGCTGGCGCTGCTGCTCCACTCGCGCGTTTTGGGCCACTTCCGCAACCTGTTTCGTGGCGTGTTCCTGGTCCCGATCATGCTGTCGGGCGTGGTGGCGGCCTGGATGTGGCGGCTACTGTTCGACACCACCTACGGGCCGGTCAATCACCTGCTCAGCCTGCTGGGCATCAGCCCGATTCCCTGGGGCGCAGACGCCCTGACGGCCCGCGTCATGCTCATCATCGCGGACGTGTGGCTGACGACGCCCTTCGTCATGCTCATCCTGCTGGCGGGCTTGCAGAACATCCCCGACGAACTGATGGAAGCGGCGAGCATCGACGGCGCGACGACGCGGCAGAAGTTCACGCGCATCACGTTGCCGCTGCTCAAGTTCCCGATCCTGATCGTGCTCGTCATCCGCACCATGGACGCGCTGCGCGCCTTTGACCAGGCCTTTGTGCTGACCAGCGGCGGGCCAGGCAACGCGACCTCAACCATCATGTTCTACAACTACCGCTATGCCTTCTACTATTTCCAGATGGGCCGCGCTGCCGCCGTGGCGTTTGCCTTTCTGCTGCTCATCCTGGCCATCACTTTCCTGTACACCCGTTTGCTACGGCGCGAGGCCGAATATTAAGGAATACGAGCATGACGGCGAGCAAGGTCATCCGGGCGAGCGTGGTGTGGGGCATCGTGATCGTGTGTGGCCTGTGGATTATCTTCCCCATCTTCTGGACGTTCAGCGTCTCGCTGAAGAACAGTGAGCAATTGTTCACGCTGCCGCCGACGTACATTCCTAACCCGCCGACGCTGCAAAATTATGCGGACGCCATCAGCAGCCGGGGCATCTTGCCTGCGCTGCGCAACAGCCTCATCGTGATGGTCGTTTCTGCGCCCATCTCCGTATTGTTCGCGTCGCTGGCGGCTTATGGGCTGGCGCGTTTCCAGTTTCGCGGCAAGCGCCTGTTGTTGTACGGCATCCTGTCGATCCGCATGTTGCCGGGCCTGATCCTGGCTATCCCGATGTTCCTGGTGTTTCGTCCGTTGGGCCTGCAAGACACGCTACTGGGCCTGATCATCATCTACACCGCCTTCAACATGCCCTTCAACATCTGGCTGCTGACCGGCTTCTTCGAAGAAATCCCACGCGAGATCGAAGAGGCCGGCCTGATCGACGGTTGCAATCCCTGGCAGCTGTACCGGCGCATCATCCTGCCGCTGGCCACGCCCGCGCTGGTGGCGTCGTTGATCTTCTGCATGTTGTTGGCGTGGAACGAGTTCCAGTTTGCGCTGATATTGACCCGCACGGACGCCTCGCGCACACTGCCCGTCGTCATTTCGGGCATGACCAGCGACCGGGGCACGTATTTCGGGCAAATGGGCGCGACGGGCGTGCTGGCGATCTTGCCCGTGCTGGCCGTCGCCATCTATGTACAGCGTTATCTGGTCAAAGGGCTAACCGCAGGCGCGGTCAAGGGCTAAGGATACGGGGCAGGCAACCGATGAGCACTCTACCGCCTGACATACCACGACCGGAACACCCACGCCCGGACTTCGAGCGGGCGGATTGGCTGAATCTGAACGGCGTCTGGCAGTTCTGCTATGACCCGGACGGCGCGTTGCGCGGCGCAGAGCTTTCGCGCGGCGTGGCCACCGCCTTTGACCAGACCATCGTCGTGCCGTTCCCGTGGCAGAGCGCGCTCTCTGGCCAGCACAATGTGGACTATCACGGCGTGGCCTGGTATCGCCGGACGTTTGCCGTGCCCCGAAGCTGGGCAGGAAAGCGCGTTTTCATCCGGTTCGGGGCGGTGGATTACCAGGCCGACGCATGGATCAATGGCGTCCATCTCGGCCAGCACGAGGGCGGCTACTCGGCCTTCGAATTTGAGATCACGCCACAACTGCTGGAAGGCGAGAATACGCTCGTCGTGCGGGCCGACGATCCGGCGAACCTGTACGAGATTCCCCACGGCAAACAGGCCTCGCTGCCGCCCGATCCCTGGCAACAGGTCAGCTTCACCGCATCCAGCGGCATCTGGCAGACGGTCTGGCTCGAAGCGCGCCCACAGAGTTACATCGAGGCGGCCCGCTTCACGCCGGATGTGGAAGGCAAGCAGGTGCGCATCGACCTGACGCTGATCGGCCCTGACGAAGACGTGAGCCTGTCCCTTCACATCACGTCGCCATCCGGTGAGCCGATTCTGTCCGAGCACAAGGCGCGGCTCGGTTCGAAAGCGCCCCACACGCTCCGCCTGGCTATTCCCCTGACGGATATGGCGCTGTGGGACATTCACGCGCCCAACCTGTACGCCGTCGCCCTCACCCTGACTGCGCCGGATGGGAGCCGCGACGTGGTGCACTCCTATTTCGGGATGCGCCACATCGAGCAGCGCGACGGGCAAATCTGGCTGAACGGACGCCCGATCTACCTGATGACGGCGCTCGACCAGGGCTACTGGCCGGACGGCATCTACACCGCGCCCAGCGATGACGCGCTGCGGGCGGATGTGGCCTATGCCAAAGCCATCGGCCTGAACGGGCTGCGCAAGCACCTCAAAGTCGAAGACCCGCGTTTCATGTACTGGGCCGACCGGCTCGGCCTGTTGTTGTGGTGCGACATGCCCTGCCCGACGGTTTTCACGGCGTTGGCGTGCGAGCGGCTCCAGCAGGAACTCACGGCGATGGTGGAGCGCGACTACAACCACCCGTCCATCGTGGTGTGGTGTCCATACAACGAGACGTGGGGCCTGGAATTCTCGCTCCAAACGGACGCGGCGATGCAGACCTGGGTAGCGCGCCTCTATGACGACCTGAAAGCTGCCGATCCGACGCGGCTCGTCGTCGATAACTCCGGCTGGTCGCACGTCAGGACCGACCTGGCGGACTTCCACTACTATACCGGCAATGTGCGCGACTGGCGCACAACGGTGCAGCGCTACGCCGATGCACCCGAACACACAGGCGTGTATGCCTTCAAGCTGATGGCAGACGACCACGCCTACGATGGCGCGCCGCTCGTCCTCTCGGAGTTCGGCTACGGCTGGCAACACGACAGCTCATGGGGCTTGCGCTGGGCTACAAACGAGCTGCGGCGGCATCCGGCCATCGTCGGGTACACCTATTGCGAGCTGTACGACGTGGAGTACGAATATTGCGGCTATGCGCTGTACGACCGCACGCCGAAGCAGTTCGGCTACGACCTGAAGGCGATCAACAGCGCCGATTTCATCGTGCTCGATTACCAGGGCGCGCTCGTCCATCAACCCGGCGACGATGTGCGCATCGCCGTGCTTTTCAGCGCCTACGATCACCCGCCGCTGGAGTGTGGGCGGTTGCGCTGGCAACTGAAGCGGGTCACGCCGCCCGGCCTGCCAGAGGTTGTCCTGTGCGATGGCGGATGGGAATTTGCCGTGACGCCCTTCACCGTCGCGCCGGTGGGCGAGATTCACTACGTCGCGCCGTCCGTGCGCGGGCCGGTGCAGCTTTTTGCCTGCGTCGAAGATGAGAACGGCGTGGTGCGCGCCCGGAATACGCTGGACTTCGAGGTTTACCATCCTGGCCAGTCGTTCTTCGAACAAGCCGAGACGCAGGACGCCTTTCATCTGACGCTGAGCATCACGCCAGGCGGCAAGGCCAAGTCGTTTTGGAACGACGGCGATCACCGGCTTGGCTATTTCGTCGATGACCGACCCGGCGCGGTCTGGTTCGAAGGGGCGGGCAAGGTCGCTTTCCGGCTGCCGGTCATCTCGCGCGCCGGATTCCCCGACCACCTCAGCGACGTGGCCCTCTTCTTCGAACTTGGCGCGCGGCCCGCCGAAATCACGCAGTCGGTCGAGGGCCGCTCACAGCCAAGCGACGTGACGATTTCCCTGAACGGGCAGGAGATCGAGACGGTCCGGCTGGACGGCCTGCCCGTGAATGCGGCGGGCGCACTGACGCGCATTCACAACACCGGCGTGGGCGAGCATGGCCAGTATGTGCAGGTGCGCGTGCCCGCCGCCCTGCTGGGGCAGGTTATCCAGGATGCGCGGGCGAAAGGCCACTTTCTCGTCGAGCTTGAGGTGAAGTCGACGGCGCATCATCCGGGCGGCCTGACCGTGTTCGGGGCGCGGACGGGCCGTTACGGCATCGACCCGTCGGTGCGGATCGCCGTGCCCAAACCGGCTGGCTCACAGTGAATCGAAATGAGGACGCGCCACGATGAACCCGTATCAGTCCAGCGCTTTTGACCTCGATCTGAACGGCTTCCGGCTGCCCGACGGCTTCCTGTTCGGGGTGTGCAACTCCCCGTACCACTCCGAAGGCGGGTACAACACGGAAGCCGGCCCGCATAACAACTGGTCGGCGTGGGAACATGAAGGCCTTACCGAGCGCTCCGGCGAAACCAATCGTTTTTGGACCGACTACCTGCCCCATCTTCGTAAGGCGCACCACACGGGCCTGAACGCCTTCCGCATGGGCATCGACTGGGCGCGTCTTCAACCCTCGTCCAGCCCGTATGAAGCGCCCGAACCGGCCTGGGACGAGGCGGCGTTGGATCGCTACGCCGAGATCATTGCTGCCGTGTGGGACCACGACATGAAGCCCATCATCACGCTGCACCACTTCACCCACCCGGCGTGGCTCGGCGCACACCTGTGGACCGATCCGGCCAAGATCGCCCACTTCCGCGCGTACGTGCGCCGCGCCGTGGAAGGCGTGAATGTCCGGCTGGTCAGCGCCAACCGCCCGCCCATCCCGTTTTTCGTGGTGTTCAACGAGCCGTTCAATACGCTGGCCGGGCCGTACCTGTTTGGCGACGCGCCGCCCGGCGGGATCAGGAACGACGGCGCTTCATTTTCGGCGGCGACGGTCAATCTACTGGCCGCCTACGCGCGCGCGTATGACCTGATCCATGACCTGTACGCTGCGCACGGCTGGCCCGCGCCACAGGTCGGCTTCAACATCGTCAGCTACTGCATCTACGAGCTGGATAAGTGGTATCTGGACGTGTGCCGAGCGCGCTCGCTGAAGGTGGCGCGCCAGGACGTGCCCGCCTACCTGGAAGCGAACAAGGCGGCCTTTTACGCCGCCATGTCGCCGTTGGTCACGGCGCGGCTGGATGACTTCCAGCAGGGATATTGGCGCAAGTGCTGTTACGATTACGGCAAGCTTTTCGCAGGCTTCGACCTCAGCCCACTGCTCGATGCAATCTACGACTCGCCGCGTCTGCAGAAGCTGGATTACATCGCCATCGACTGTTACGACCCGCTGATCTTCTGCCGCGTCACGCCGGATGACCTGTACCCCTTCAAGCCGCCTGCGCCCATCGGCGCGGACCGCTTCGACTGGGAGAAGCTCTTGTTCGATCCCGACGTCACGCGCGAGCACCTGCGCCTGCATGGGCACAATCTCACCGGGCTGCCGCTGTACATCCTTGAAACGAACACCGGCCACAACCAGCCGCTTTTCGGAGCCGCCGTGCCCCGCGCCGACGGCATGACGCGCGCCATGTTCCTGCGCGACATCCTGATCGAAGCCGTGCGCCTGCTCCAATTGGGCGCGCCGCTCCAGGGATTCCTGTACTGGACGCTGTGCGACAACTACGAGTGGGGCACGCACCGCTCGCGCCTGGGGCTGGTCGAGTACGACTATGGCCGCCACCAGATCGGCGACACGGACGCTTTCGGGCTGCCCATGCTGGACATTTACCGTGATCTCATCGGCGCGCTCCAAAGCGGCGACGCTGCACGCATCCGGACCGTATTCTGCGACCCACGCCTTTTATCTCCCGCCAACGACAGGACAGGCCCATGACCACCCGAAAGCACTTGCCTTACCGGTTCGACGTCGATCTGACTGGCTTCAGACTGCCGGAAGGGTTCCTGTTCGGCGTCTGCAACTCGCCGTATCACGTCGAAGGGTTTTATAACCACGCGGGCGCGCCCTTCAACCAGTGGGGACGGTGGGAGCTTGATGGCATTGTCGAAACGTCCGGAGAGGCCAACGACTTCTGGAACCGCTACCGCGCGCACATCGACAAGGCAAAAGCGCTGGGCCTGAACGCCTTCCGCATGGGCTTCGACTGGACGCGCGTCCAGCCGACGTACCAACCCGACGCCGGGACCGAGCCGCCCTTTGACCCGTCGGCCTTCGACCGCTACGCCGACATCGTGGCCGCCATCTACGACGCGGGCATGGAGCCGGTGATCACCATTTATCACTTTATCCAGCCGGCATGGGTGGGTGTGAACCTGTGGATCGAGGACGCGCTGGTCGAGAAATTCATGGCCTACGCCGCCACGACGGTCTACGAGGTGAACCGGCGGCTGGTGGATCGCGGCTACCCGGCCATCTGGTTCTGGGTCACCTTCAACGAGCCGGGAATCCCGCCCCAATGCAATTACCTCAACCTGGAACACCCGCACGACCCGGCCACAGCGGGCATGGACAGCGCCGTCACGAACCAGGACAACATCCTGGCCTGCCATGTCAAGCTCTACGGGCTGATCCACGAGATGTACCGCCGCGAGGGCTGGCGCACGCCGCACGTCGGCTTCAACACGGTGGCGAATAGCCTGTACGAGTTCGACAAGGGGCTGTACGACCTGTGCCGGGCGCGGGAACACGGCGTCATGCGCGACGCACTGCCCGCCTATTTTGACGCGCAGCGCCAGGACTTTTACGCCTATTACAACCGCATCGCAGACCGCCGCCTGGGCGCGATTTCTGAGAAGCGCCTGGATTACGAACACAGCAAGCACGACGCCACGCGCGACTTCAACCCGCTCAAGTTCACACGCGCCATTGATGCCCTGTACGCTTCGCAGACGCCGCAGAACATGGATTACGTCGCCATCAACATCTATGACCCGTTCCTGGCCGGTGTGAAGTACGAGAAGCCCGCCGGCGCGGAAATCTCCATTGCCGAGCCGGCCAATCGCCCCGGCTGGTGGGACTGGGACCACGAGCGCAAGACCTACGAGGATCACCTCGAGCTGTACGGGCGCGATACGCTCGGCCTGCCGCTGTACATTCTCGAGGCGAGTATCGGGCACAAACAGCCGCTTTTCGGAAAGGCCGAGCCGCGCCCGGACGGCCTGACGCGCATCCAGTACCTGAAAGAAACGCTCGGCGAAGTCATGCGCGCCATCCAGAAAGGCTATCCGGTGCGTGGCTACCTGTACTGGACGCTGGCGGACAATTACGAGTGGGGCACGTATACCGTGCGACTGGGATTGCTCGAATACGATTTCGCCAACCACGTCATCTGCGACACCGACGCCTTTGGCCTGCCCACCGGCCAGACCTATGCCGCGCTGATCGCCGCGATGCGCTCCGGCGATCCAGTCGCGCTGGCGGCCCTCTTTGGCAGCCTGGAAACGGTGAGCGGGTGATGGGCCAGCCTGTCCTGATGGAGCGAAGGTGAGCGAGCCATGATGCCACCCACTGCGCCGCCCGCGTTCCGGTTCCGGCAAACGCCCGGCGTCGTCTTCGACCTGAAGGCGCTCGTGCGGATGCGACGGGGCGTGAATCGCGTCGTGGACACACTCCGCCCGACGCTGGGGCCGTTCCCGCGCGCCGTGGCAGTCGAAACCGCCATCCGGGCCAGAGCGCCTGAGCTTCTCGACAGCGGCGGCGAGATTGCCCGGCGCATCGTCGATCTGCCGGAGCCGACCGAGAACGTAGGCGCGATGCTCGTGCGTGGGATGCTCTGGCGGCTGCACGAGCGCATCGGCGATGGCACGGTCACGGCGGCGATCCTGTTCCAGTCGTTGTTCGAGCAGGGCGTGCGCTACTGCGCCGCCGGCAGCAACCCGATGCTGCTGCGCGAGGCGCTGGAGCGCGCCGTGACGCCGATCCTCGCCCGGCTGGCAGGGATGGCCGTTCCGGTGTGCGGGCGGCAGCAGATTCGGAGCGTGGCGCTCTCCGTATGCGCCGATACGGCGCTCGCGGACATCCTCGGCGAGGTCTTTCACGTCGTCGGCGAATACGGCGCAGTGGAGATTCGGCCTGGGCAGCGAGGCGAAAGCCGTCACGAGTTCGTTCAGGGCAGTTTCTGGGACGGCGGGCTGCACAGTTCCGGTCCTGGCGGCCTCTCGCAGCGCGTCGAGCACGCCGACGCCGCCCTGCTGATCAGCGATCTGACCATCGACGCGCCGCAAGATTTTGTGCCTGTCCTGCGTGCGGCAGGCCAAGCGAGCGTCAAGCGCCTGTTCGTAGTGTGCAAGAGCATTTCCGAGAAGACGAGCGCCTTGCTGCACCAGAGCCAGCGCACGGAGACACTGCAAGTCTACGCCGTGAAGGTCACCGAGGCGCACGCGGGCATGGTACATGCCGCCCTTGACGATCTGGCCGCACTGACGGGCGGAAAGGCGCTGCTCGGCGCGGCGGGCGACTCCTGGGCAGCGGTCCGACCGGAATGCTTCGGCAGAGCGCGCCGCATCTGGGCAGACAGTGACTATGTCGGGCTGGTCAGCGGCAATGCCGAGGTGGCTGCGCTGCGTCAGCACATCGAGCGCCTCAAAAACGCGCTTCAAAATGCGGACGACGGCGCATTGCATGATGCCCTGCTCACGCGCATCGGCAAGTTGCTGGGCGGAGCGGCCATTGTACACACCGGCGGCGATACGGACTCGGACCGAAAGTACAGGACCGCGCAAGCGAAACGAGCGGCCAGCACGATTCGCGCCGCATTACGACACGGCGTTACGCCGGGCGGCGGCGTAGCGCTGCTGGATGCAGCCCGGACGTCCCACGATTTATGGCGTGCGGCGTGCTCTGAGGAAGAACGTGTGGCGTTCCGTATGCTTGAAAAGGCGCTTCAGGCTCCGCTGCGCGCGTTGCTCGCCAATTGCGGCGTCGAGCCGGGCAGCGTGCTCGCGGACATCCTGCGTGCGGGCGGCGGCGCGGGTTACGACGCGCGCACCGGCCAGATTGTAGACGTGTGCGCCGCCGGAATCCTGGACGTGGCTGACGTGGTCAGCACGGCGGTCCAGTACGCAGTGAAGCATGCCGGATTAGCGCTCACGGTGAATGCGGTTGTACACCACCGTAATCCGCCGGTCATGGCATCGCCCGATGGATTGGGGGTGTGAGGTGGATGTGCGCGCACAGCCTGCTGCGGTGACGGATTACATCTACGACGTCGCGCTCTCGCCACGCTTTGCGCAGGATGGTACGTGCTTCGCGGCGCGGGCGAGCGGCCTGTACCGGTCTACAGACTCTGGCGCAAGCTGGCAGTCGTGCTTGGATTCACTTGGTACGGATGCGCCGCTTGCCGCGACAGCGGTCGGCCTGTCGCCCGCGTTTGCCATGGATCGGACCGTTTTCGCCGGGACGAATGGCGGCGTTTTCCGCTCGACGGATGGCGGCGACAGCTGGCAGTATCTCTCACTCGGCGCGCCGCCGCCCGTCGTGACGGCGCTCACGCTTTCACCGGCCTTTGCAACGGATGGCGTCGTGCTCGCTGCGACGCTGGACGATGGCGTCTATCGCTCGGTGAACCGGGGCGATGGCTGGCTGGGCTGGAACTTCGGCCTGATCGACCGTCATATCCACTGCCTGGCAGTGTCTCCGGGATTTGCCCAGGATGGAGTCGCCGTTATCGGTACGGAGCATGGCCTGTATACCAGCGGCAACGGGGGCCGGTCGTGGCGGGAAGTGGACGCTCTGCGGGCCAGCGCGCCAGTTACCGCCGTGGCCTTCGCGCCGGATTACGTCTCCAGCGGCGCGTGGTGGGCCGGGACGGGTCACGGTGCACTGGTCGAGATGCGCGGCGCGGCCATGAGACACCGCGAGACGCCGGAGCGCCCGGATGGTGAGCGGATACAGTGGCTCGCGCCGCCCGACCCGCCGCATGGCCGCCCGTTGACCGCCGTCCTGGAATCGCAGGTCGCGGCGCTTGGACCTTCTGGTTGGCAGTGGGTGAGTTTGTGGCCGGACGAAGGCGCATCGATCACCTGCGCCGCCCATGCGCTTGACGGCGCTGGGCGGCTCACGCTGCTGGTGGGAACCAGCGACGGCGGCCTGTGGTGCGGCCCGGTCGATACGGCCAACAGCCCCGGCTGGCGCGGGTAGTTCTTCTCAAGCTGCATCAACACTTTCGGGAGCAACCCATGAACACGTTTGAGATCACGCCGCTGGATGGCGTGTGGCGCATGTTGGATTTCGACCCGGGCTGCGGCGAGTCCCAGGGCGCTGCCGCCGGGACCGACCATGACCGCTGGTATCCGGCCAGCGTGCCGGGCGACGTGCACACCAGCCTGCTGGCGCTGGGCCGTATACCGGAGCCGTTCTACAACTTCAACGTCGAGGACGTGCAGTGGGTGGAGAAGCGCGAGTGGTGGTTCCGCCGGGCGCTGCCGCACGTGCCCGCCGCTCATGCCGAAGCGCGCGATTTCCTCGTTTTCGACGGGTTGGACCTGTTCGCGACGGTGTACCTGAACGGCGAAAAGCTGGGCGAGCACGCCAACATGTTCCGCCCGGCGGAGTTCGACGTGACGGGCCGGTTACGCACCGACGCCGACAACCTGATCGCCGTGCGCTTCGACCCGGTGCGCGCGCGCATCGCAGAACTGCCGAAGGTCCCCGGCCAGATGCCGCACTATGACCCGCACGCGCGCACTGCCGTGCGCAAGACGCAGGCGCAGTTCGGCTGGGACCACACGCCGCCGTGCCTGATGGTCGGCATCTGGCAGGGCGTGAGGCTGGAGCGGCGCACGACGGCCCGGTTGGTTGCGCCGCACTTCCGGGTGCTGTCCGCCGACGCTGCGATGGCGGTCGTCAGCTTGGATGCCGAGGTGGAGCGCTGGGGCGTAGGCTCGTCCGATGACCTGGACGTGCGGGTCCGCCTGAGCCTGCTGCCCGAATTTGCCCACCTGGCGCACACGCCGCACGCGCAGACCTTCGAACTGCGCGCGGCGGTGGTGGATGGCGCGGCGCGCCTGGCGTGGGGTGTGCCCAAGCCGGTCCTGTGGTGGCCGAACGGCTACGGCGAGCCGGCCCTCTACCGGCTCGATGTAGCGCTGGTGCGCGGCGGCGATGTGCTGGATTCTCACAGCGAGTCGGTCGGGCTGCGCACTATCCGCGTCGACCGTTCGCCCGATGCCGAGGAAGTCGGCGCGGACTATTTCACCTTCGTGGTGAACGACGCGCCCATCTTCATCAAAGGCTCCAACTGGGTCCCGATGGACGTGTTCAACGGGCGCGCCAGTCCGGAGCGCTATGCCGTGTGGCTCGACCTGCTGCGCGAGGCGCACGGCAACTTGCTGCGCATCTGGGGCGGTGGGCAGTACGAGCCGACCAGTTTCTACGAGACTGCCGACCGGATGGGCATCCTGATCTGGCACGATTTTATGTTCTCCTGCGCCCGCTACCCGGATTACGACCCGCTCTTCGTGGAAGAGGTGCGCCGCGAGGCGGAATACCAGGTCAAGCGCCTGCGCAACCGCCCCTGCATGGCCATCTGGGTCGGCAGCAACGAGAATAGCTGGCTGGATGACCTGGACAACTGGCAGACGCCCGGCCTGGACTTCCCCGGCAAGAAGCTGGAGACGAAGATTCTGCCGGAAATCGTGCACCGGTTCGCGCCGGACACCTTCTACTGGCCGAGCAGCCCATATGGCGGGGACGATTACAACAGCGACCAGACCGGCGACCGCCACAACTGGTACACCTGGCACGCCAATCCCTTCCCGCGCCGGTTCGGCCAGCCGCCGAAGAAGATCGAGGCGTTCGCCAGTCCGACCGACGCCGTCAATTACTGGCATCTAGGAGAGGATCGGGGCCGCTTCGTCTCCGAGTTCGGCATCCACGGCTCGCCCGTGCTGGACACGCTGCGCCGCAACATCCCGCCTGAAGGGTTGTATCCCGGCTCGCCCGCGCTGCTCTTCCGGGTGCGCAACGCCGTCAAGGGGCGCGGCGAGCTGATGATGGAAGCGCACACCGGCCTGCCGCGCGACATCGAGGAATACGTCGATTTCATGATGATGGTGCAGGCCGAAGGGCTGAAGCACGGCATCGAGCACTACCGGCGGCGCAAGTTCCACTGCTCCGGTGCGATGTTCTGGCAGTGGAATGACGACTGGCCGAGCATCACCTGGTCGGTGTTGGATTACTACACCTTGCCGAAGGCGGCGTACTTCTTCGTCAAGCGCGCCTTTGCGCCGGTCATGGTGTCCGTGAACAAGGACGGCGATCCACGCTTCCCCGGCGGACGGCTATCGGTGTGGGGCGTCAACGACACGCTGGAACCGGTGTACGACCGGCTGACGTGGACGCACCTGACCTTCGCCGGGCGCATCCGGCGGCAGGAAACGGTCCCGGTCGCCATTCCGGCCAATGCGGCGTGCGAATTGCTGCAACTCGACCGTGAGTTACGCTCCGCCGCGCCGACGCAAGGCGAGATGATCTGGCTGCACAGCGAGAGCGGCCTCTTCCCGGACAACCGCTACTTCTTCGACGAGCTGAAGGACCTTCGGCGCGAGCGCCCGGAAGTGCACGTGGACTGGCGGTTGGACGGGGACGGGCTGATCGCCACGCTGTACGCGGAGCAGCACGCCTACTTCGTCAGCCTGTTCGTGCCCGACGCGGGCGTGCGCTATTCCGACAACTGGATCGACCTGTTTCCCACCCGGCCCGCAACTATACGGCTCTGGCACAAGGACGGCAGACGCCTTTCGCCGGATGACGTGCAGGTGCGCTGGCGGTGACGTTTCGCCCGGTAGCCCCGCGCCCTTGACACTCTCCGGGGGCGCGAGCCAAGGACGATGTGCACGTCATCCTACATCGTCCGGTCTGATAGGAATGGCCCGTCGTGCCACCGGTGCAGGATTTGAGAGATGAGCGCGCGACAGGCGGTACTCGCGAGCGAGCTTGGGCATGCTCAGGCCGCCGACGTACGTATCGCGAATGACTTCATCGGTTCGGCGTCGAGCGTCTGCGAGGGGCAGAAGTGGAGAAGGGGATGTCGAGCCGCTGGACGAGGCTGCGAACGGTGTCTTCCGTGCTGGGAAGCGCGTGCGCCGTTTTCAGAGGGTATCTGAAAATGCGGAGAAGAACCTCACCCCAACCCCTCTCCAACGTGGAGAAGGGGTTGGGGGATGAGGTAAATCCCTTTCGATTTTGATTTTCAGACACACTCTGGAAAAGCGTCTCTGACGCCCTCGCTTGCCCACCTTCGAGGCCAAGCTCGACATCAGTCGTGCTGCTGTCCGCCCCTACCGTGCCCAGTCGCGTTGTCCCCTTCTCTCACCTGCGTAACTCCTGACAGCGTCTTGAGGCAGGCAATCTCAACCGTGAACAAGTCGCAGGCGACCAGCTGGCCCTCAACCGGCGCAGCCGAACTACTGCGTGCCGCCCAGGAAGTCGTAACTGATCTTCTTCTGCACCGCCGCGATCTGCGCGAAGGCTTGCTTCAGCGATTCTTGCTGTATGTAGCCCAGCTTGTTCGGGTGAAGGATGTTGGTCGGCGGTAGCCCGGCTTGCGTGGCCGCTAGCTGCGCGCCAAGCCGCAGATGCATCAGGAAGTCGTACGCCGCGCTGATTTCATCGCGGCTGGACGGCGCGATGACGCCGCGCTCGGCCAGCGCTTCGATTCGCTCCAGCGTGTGCGTCTGGTTCACCTGGTGACGCAGCGCATACAACCGCGCAAAGCTGACCATGGGCATCATGGCGTCCTTCAAGTTGATTTCGCCGGCGTGTTCGGTAGCGCCGCCCAGGTAGATGTTGCCAAGCAGTCGGAAAGGCGGCTTAAACGTCAACGCGTTCTGCGCAAAATGGTGATAGAAAGCCGGCATGTCCTTCAGCGCCGCGTGAATGTGGCGGCGCAATTCCTGCGCGAGTTCCGTGTTGCCATACACCGTGCGGAAGTCGAAGAAGATGGCCAGATCAATGACTTCCTGCGCTTCCGATTTGTGCACCCACTCGTTGAAGCCAGAGATCCACGCGGAAAGGGCGCGGCACCAGCGCGGATTGCTCGCCATCACGTTGCCACGGCACAGCGTATACCCCGCGTGATGTAAATCGGCGCAGACGCGCGCGCCCAGTTGCAGGAAGTAGTCGCCCACGCTGTCCGGGCTGACGCCAGCCGGGGGGGCAAAGATGATGCCGTTGTCCTGATCGGTCAGCAGCGTTTGTTCCTGCCGCCCCTGACTGCCCATAGCGATGAAGGCAAACGGCGCGGGCGGCGGGCCGAGATCGTCGATTGCCAGTTGAATCAAGCGGACGGTAGCCGCATCACAGATGGAAGCTACCATGTTGGTGACGGGACGTGGCCGGGCGCTGTTGTTCAGCAGCGTGTTCACCAGCGGCGCGGTGCGCTCGCAACTGCGCACCACGTCGTCTGGCGAGGCGGCGCGCATAATCTCGCGCGACAGCACGATGGGACCGTAGCGCTGGAACTGGATCAGCGCTTTGCTATCGACGACGGCGACGATCTGGCTGTTTTGATCTTCCACCGCCAGATGGTGCACGCCCTTTTCTTCCATTCGCAGCAGCGCTTCGTAGATCAGCGCATGCTCTGGGATTTTCATCAGTGGCGCACTCATGATCGTGTGCACTGGCGCACTCAGATCGACGTGGGCGGCCAGCACGCGGGCGCGCAGATCGTGATCGGTGACGATGCCGATGACGGCCCCAGCCTCGCTGGCGATCAACGCCGCCGTCATCTGGTGCGCCGTCATCTGCTGCGCCAACTGCGCGATGCTGGTATCGAGCGGACAGATGACGGTCTCGCGCCCCAGCCGCGCGATGGGTTCGTGCAGGAACAAGAGGGAAGACTGCAACCGATCGATCTCGGCTTCCCGCCCAGCCGCCTGCTTGCGCGCCGTGGTGACATCTTGCAGCAGCCCGTTGATGTAGGCGGGATGATGCTGCTCATCACGTACCAGCCGCGCCGAGAGCGCGATGAAGCGCGTGGTGGCCTCGCTGGTTTCGAGATGGAGCAAGTGGTTATCGATCTGCCCATCGTTGAGCAGCGTTTGGAAAACGTGATCATAGTCGGCGGGATCAGAGAAGAGATCGGCCAGCGCCGGCTGCGCACCTTCTGTCGTTGAAGTGAGCGGCAGCAGTGATCGGCCAACCGGATTGATGTCCACGAAAACGCCGCGCCGGGCGGCGCGGGCGCGGAATACACCGATCGGGGCGGCGGCAACTGCCTGAGCCAACGCATCGACGGCCACCGCCGATCGCGCCACATCTTTCGCCAGCAGGATGTATCCGCGCTGCCCGGCCAGTTGGATGGGGTTGAGCGTGAGCACACATTCGATCAGTCGGCCATCGCAGTGTTTCAGATAGCCGGCTTGCGTCACGCCCGGCGCGAGCGGATCGCCGTTTGGCAAGCGTTCCCAGAGCGCGAGATTGTCGCCTTCGCGTGGCAGCAGATCGGCCAGTTCCAGAAACTCCAGTTGGCGCGGCGTGTAACCCAGCATGTGGAACAGCGTGGGATTGGCGTAGCGGCAGTGATCGTCGAGCACGAGCAGCGTCCCCTCGTTGGCGGCTTCGACCAGCGTGTGGTAGCGCTCGGTCGCATCACGCAGCTCATCCACCACTTCCTGCCGTTCTCGTTCGATACGGTAACTCTGCTGCACTACGAACAACAGCAGCGCGATAATCGCGCCGGAGATCACCAGCGCGGTGTTGATGAGGCCCTGTTCGAGGCGTGCGATCTCCTGCCGCACATCGTCAGTGTACAGGCCCGTGCCGATGATCCAGCCCCACGGTGCGAAGCCTTTCACATACGATTCTTTCGGCTCCAGTCGCAGCGGATCATCCTTCCACTGCCACACGTAATCGATGACGCCCTCGCCCGATCGTTTCACCAGATTGGCGAACTCCACGAAGATGAGCACGCCGCGCGAATCGGTGAAGCCGTTCAACGCCTGTCCGTTCAGGTCCGCGCGATACGGATGCATGACCATGCGCGGCTGTTCATCTTGAATCCAGAAGTAGTCTTTCCCTTCCGGACCGTAGCGCAGATTCTGTACGCGCATCATCGCCTGCGTTTGCGCCTGTTCGCGCGTGAGCAAGCCCGCCTGTTCGTCGTTGTGATACGACGCGAGGATGCTCCACGCCGAATTGGTCAATTCGCGGATCAGCTCGCGCTTGCGTTCCAGCAGGGTCTGCTCGAACGACGGCAGAATCACGCCCCACAGCGCGGCAAAAAACAGGCCCAGCACGATAAACGTGGGCAGCAGAATACGCAGCGCAAAAAAGCGTGGTCGAAAATGAAAGGTCTTGCTTGCCGATAGCGCGTGGGGTGGCGGGGCTTTGGCAACGGTCGCGGCCATTGTCGTATCCGCTGCAAAAAGCGGGCTGGAGAACACCGTGTTGCGGAACTTGATCCAATCGGCGCGCGGCATCTCGGTGGCGGCGGAACCGGTGAGCGTGTGCAGATCGGTCCCGGCGCACACCAGCAGATCATGCCTACGCGCCAGATCGCGCAACATGGCTTGCTGCTCTGCGGAGAACGGCAGGTAGATCGCTTCAAGACCATCAAGCCCCAGCGCTTTTAATCGGGCGACGAGGCGGTCCAGTTGCTTCGGATCAGATTCGTAGTGAAGCGGGTGCGCCCAGAAGACACGCCCACCAGCCCGGTGCAACAACCTGATCGCCTCGCTCGCTTCGAGGATGCCGTGGGGCGCGGCACTGTTGGCTTGGGGGGTATTCGTGCCTGCTTTGCGCAGCGAATCGGCGACGCTGTGTACTTCCACGCCGTGCGCCTGTCTCAGCGAGAGCAGCGTGGACGCCAGCTCGGCGTGATCGGGATCGAAGCCGTAAGCGAGCAGGTGTGCTTCGCGTCCCTCGAACTGCGTGGTCAGCTCCACACCGGCGATACATCCGATGCCGCGTTTCTTCGACGCCTCTTGAAAACGCGGCAGACCTTCGAGCGTGTCGTGATCCGTGAGGGAAGCGTAGCGCACGCCCGCCGCAGCAAGCGTGGCCGCCAGCGCTTCGGGCGTTAGCTCGCCGTCGCTGAACAGCGAGTGGCAGTGGAAGTTGACCAGACAAGAATCGTTCATGACAAAAGCTGATGGCCAGATGCCCGTGGCGCGACTCTGGCCTGCACGGTGCGGCTCAGGCTGGCCGCTGCTTTGCTTTCGGCTTGGTGAGCAGCGAGACGACGATCAGCGTGACGAAACTCAGCGGAATCGAGACGATGCCCGGATTGTTCAGCGGGAAAGGCGCGTCTTTCGGATTCAAGCCGTAGAGCGTGTACAGTTCCGGCGAAAATGCGATCAGCGCCAGCGAGACGACGACGCCCACGATGATCGAGGCGGTGATGCCCTTGGCGTTAGTGGGCTTCCAGAAGAGCAGCATCGAGATGGCAGGCAGGTTGGCCGAGGCCGCTACCGCGAAGGCAAGGCCCACCAGGAAGGTGACATTGACGCCCTGGAAGAGAATGCCCAGCATGATGGCGATTCCGCCGATCACAAAGGCTGAGAGCTTCCCGGCGCGTACCTTCTGCCGATCATCCATCTTGATCTGGAAGAATCGATCCATCAGGTCGTGCGCCACCGCGCCAGACGCGGCCACGATCAAGCCGCTGACTGTGCCCAGCACCGTGGCGAACGCGATAGCCGAGATGATGGCGAAGAGCAGCTCGCCGAAGGAACGGGCCAGCAGCGGGGCCGACATGTTGCTATCGGCGGGGTTGATCACGGCGTTGGTCATCGCGCCCAGCCCCATAAAGAGCGTGA
>JADZBY010000536.1 GCA_020851855.1 Anaerolineae bacterium | reverse complement strand
GCGTCCACGTCGGCCACAGCGACCAGTTGCGGGTAGAGCATCTCGCGGCCCACGCGCGCATGGAGCTTGCCCATCATGCCCGCGCCGATGACCGCGTAACGGACCGTTTTCAATGCCATAGGCGAATCAACTCCTCAATGGTTGTGCCGTGTTGCAGACCCTCACCCCAACCCCTCTCCCTCATGGCGAGGGGCGAAAACTGCCGAACACCTGCCGTATTTCTCCCCTCTCTCCCTCATGGCGAGAGGGGCGAGGGAGTGAGGGCAAGACGTATGCCCTTAATGCATCTCCACCCGCGTGCTGCCGATGGCAGAGCGCAGGAAATTGAACTGGACATTGGGATGATCGGCCAGCAGCGACATGGGCACGGCGCTATCCGCGATGCGCTTGCCGATCATGAGCGTCGTCAGGCGCATCCCGAACGGATTGTCGTGCATCCCGGCGTGCCAGATGGAGACTTTCTCGGCCTTCCACGTCTCGACCGGCCCGACCGATACGGCCTGCGACGGCACATTCTGCACCACGCCGCCGCCGGACGTGCGCGCATTCTGGATCATCGTCATCGGGTGCAGGTCCACGACGCGCGCGCCCAGCTTGCGGTACTCGTCGGGCGGCGGCGGCTGGTCAATGTATGGCGGCTCGCGTTTCGGCGGGTCATTGAAGGCCCAGTGTTTGACCTCGCCCTGGCCGCCCTGCATCACCACGCAGCGCGCCTGATCCCAGCTTGCGATGTACGCCCGCGCATCCACCGCCGGGAAGTGCAGATTCTCCGGCGGCATCCGCAGTTCCGGGCGAATACGGTTGAAACATAGCTCCAGATCGGTCCGCGCAAAGCCGAGTGGGAAGTCGAGTCCCGCTTCTTTGCCGTCGATCACCCACTCATCCATGCCCCAAAAATGGCAGTGGCGCAGGTCCAGGTCCAGCGCGTTCACCAGCCGGGCCACGAGCGGCAGTTGCTCGGTCGGGCCGATGGGGCCGCAGATGCCCGCCGGGCGCGATGGCGTGGCCTGCCGCCAGGCGTCGATGTATTCCAGCGCTTCGGCGAGGTAAAAATCTTCTACCGTGTCGTAAAATTTCACCGTGAAGCCGTCGCGGCTCAGGCCGAGCAGGTCGCCGGCGTCCAGGCGGGCGGCGTCGTCGAGGATGGCGCGGTCCAGCGTGGTGAAGTCCCACCAGCCCGGCGCGATCATGCTTTGCCGTCTCATGTGCACCTCGCTCTCAGGGCAGGACCCGGTACGGGCGTGGGCGGCCCCAGCCTAACTCTGGCCGAAAGCCCTCGGCATACTGCACGCCGCATTGCAGCCCACGCGACCGGGCCATGACAGTCATGAAATCGAGAATGTCGATGTTGTCGTGCTCCCGAAGCCACGTCACTTGGCTTTCATGGCAGGCCAGCATCTCGCGTTTCAGGGCGTAAGTCTCGCCGATGTCCACGTACTCGCTGGGCATGAAATTGATGCCGGTCAGCACATCGAAGTAAAACAGCGCCTTCACGCCCGGATGCGCCTCGTGTTCGGTCTTGACGTGCGGCACGCCGGACAGGAACGAGGCGTCGAACATGAGCCGGCTGACGACGCGGTGATCAGGGTGATAATCGTCCGGCGCGTGGGTCAGGATCACGTCGGGTCTGGCGACGCGGATCATGTCCGCGAATCTGAGCCGGGTGGCGATGTCTTCAAAGAGGTACTCGTCGATGAAGCCCATCCACAGCAGCTCGGCGCCGATCTTCTCGGCAGAGCGCGCGGCCTCGTCGCGCCGGATGCGGGCCAACTCGTCCGGCGGGATGATCATGTGCCCGGCGCTGCCGTCCGTCGCCACGGCGATGACGACCTGCACGCCGTTGCGCGCGTACAGGGCCAGCGTCCCGGCGCACAGGATTTCGATGTCGTCCGGGTGCGCGCCGACCGCCAGCACGCGCTGGACATGGGGAAGACGCCCTTCAGCCATGAACATGACTCCTTCGATGTAACCTTCACCCCCAGCCCCTCTGCCTCGTGGAGAGGGGTAGAAAACGCAGCACGCACCGGCATTTCTCCCCTCTCGCCCTGGGGGAGAGAGGGGGTGGGGGAGTGAGGGGCTAGTACCCCGGCCCCCTAACCCTGCCCTTCCCCCCATACAGAGGGGAAGGGGAAAACCCGGCTCTGGAAGCCCCTCACTCTCTATGGGGGAGGGGTGTGGGGTGGGGGACACACGCCTGAATCCTCACCAAGTGGGTGTACTAATCTTCCATCTCTTCAAATTCCGAGACGAGGATGGGCGGGACCCATTCTTCCGGCACGCGCTCGTCAATGTCCAGCACCGTTGCCGTGCGCACCAGTGGGTTGAATAGCCGGTCCGAGGCGAACTCGACCGGGTCGAAGCGGTCCTCATCGGTCTGGCCCAGGCGGCACGGGTACACGGCCATACGCTCGTAGAAGGTGCTGCCTGCGCCGACGCGCATCACACGCTGCGGGTTGGGCGTGGCGAAGGTGTACACCAGCGGGCGCGCGCAGTAGTACCACGGCCCCCAGTGCAGGTAGATGTACGGCTCCCACTGGAGCGGCCCATGCCCGCGTCGGATGCCGGTCAATTCCAGGTTAATAGCCGCCAGCGCGCAGGGCGTCTCCCGGTTGAAGAAGGCCCACCAGCGCGTCCAGGCGCTGATGTCCAGGGCGCGGGTCGGGTGGCGCGGCAGGTCTTTGATCACCACCGTGTCGATATCGCCATCGGGCCGCACCCAGGCAAATTCGTCCACGACTTCCTGGTTGACGACGATCTCGCCGTTGCGCAACGCCTCGACGTCGAGGTCTTTCACCACGTCCATCGACGATTCGAGCATCATGTACGGCGTATGGCGGTAGAAGGTGTAGGTGACCGAGCAATCGACTTCGGGATAATCCGGCAGCGCCGCCCAGCGCTTCGTCATGCAGAACACCGGGCCGATAATCGTGCTGTAGCCGCCCGGCTGCTGCCAGTCCG
>JADZBY010000535.1 GCA_020851855.1 Anaerolineae bacterium | reverse complement strand
CGAGGCACTCGCCTACCTGCTCGACGGCGGCTTCGAGGCCGCGGACGACATCAAGGTCGCCATCTGTGACAACACGACCGCCCCGACGCAGACGACCGCTACGCCGGCGCTGGGCGACTTCACGCAGGTCGGCACAGCGGGTACCTATGTGGCGGGCGGGACGAGTCTCGGCACCTTGGGCGACTGCGTGACGCAATCGGGCGCTGTCATGACGTTCGACAGTGCGACCAATCCCACCTGGGCCGCGAACGCGTCGAATGACACGGATGCCTATTGGGGCATCGTCTACAACGACACCGATGCAGGGGACCGGGCCATTGCCTACGTGGACTTGGGCGGCCCGGTGAACATGGCGACCACGGCGCTGACCATAACTTGGTCCGCAAGCGGGATTTTCACCATAACAAACTCATGATTGTCGGCCCCGGCTTTAAACAGGACGAGTCTGGGCAGTGGTGGCATCACCATACCAGCAACGGAAGGGCGGTCCGCCTTCGCGCTGTAGTCAGGACGTGCATTCGGTGCGGCGTAGAGTTTCCGTCCATGAAAGCGCGGAATCTTGCCAAGTATTGCTCGCGCACCTGTTCATCGCGCCACTGCAAGGAAAAGGACCCGTCACTCTTCCATGGCGAAAGGGCCGGTAGATGGAAAGGCGGCACAACGGTGCGGCGCGGGTATGTGCTTATCTGGAAGCCGGACCATCCGAGCCTTGCCGGCTCAAAGCGCAAATATGTATTTGAGCATCGGCTAGTGATGGAGGCGCATCTAGGCCGCCTCCTTGAGCGCCACGAGCAGGTGCACCACAAGAATGGGATTAAGCATGACAACCGCATTGAAAACCTTGAACTGTGGTCGGTGCAGCAGCCGGCGGGGCAGCGAGTCCATGAAAAACAGCATTGCCCGACTTGCACTTGTTTTGGGTGCGGGTAAGGGCATCTTCACGATTACCAACTCCTGATGAACATCGCCGCCCTCCGCGCCCTCATCAGCGCACCGCCCTACGACACGATGACAGACGAGGAATGCGTCGCCGCGCTCAACGCGCCCACCGTGGCGGTGCAGGGCGACGTGACGAAAAGCCGCTATATCCTGTGGCTCGCGGCGAACGATGGCTTCCGAATCATTGAGCAGGCGAAGGCGTTCACGAACCCTGCGCCGGAGATTCAGGCCGGCGTCCGGGCTGCTGGCACTGCCGCCGCCGCCATCCTCAACGCTGCCGACGTGCCGGTCATCAACACGGGCGACCCGCAGGTCGCGCAGTTGTTCGGGCTGTTCCAAGCCGTGGGCCTCCTGAGCGCTCAAGCTGTCGAATCGTTCATGGGCTATGGACGACAGATGAAAACCCCGGCAGAGGTTGCCGGACTGCCTGCGCCGTCCCTCGCTGACGTGAAGGAGGCTCGCCGTGGCCGGTGATATCAAAGCCCAACTAGGCACCGTCCAGACGATGACGGTGACAAGCCTGCACAGCCTCGCGTCCAGTGCGACGGCGGGCTGGCAGTCGGCGGAAGTGGACAACACGACGAACGAGTACCTCGACGCGCTGGTGCAGGTCAAACTGGACTTTGCGAACACGGCCCCGGCCAACAGCAAGGGCTGTTATGTCTACGCTGCGGGCGGACTTGAGACTGGGGTACTGAGCAATCCAGCGTCCGGGTCCGAAGGGACTATCACCCTGCTGGACGTGACGGCCAATGCACAGAACCTTCGGCTTATCGGTTTCGTGCCGTACACCACGGCGGACGAGGTGGTCGAGTCCTCACCGATGAGTGTTGCCGCTGGGTTCGGCGGAATCCTGCCGCCGTTCTGGTCCGTGGCAATCATTAATCACTCAGGCGCAGCACTGGCGGCGAGTGGTAACACGGTGAAGTGGACCCCGGTCTACGCGCAGTACACCTAAGTGGTCGCAATCGTTCTCCCTAGCCGTTGGCGAGAGCAGCCGCAATATCCGGTTGCAATAGATAACGCAAACGATGTTTCGCGCGGCATAGCGGTAGCGGCTATCGCCTCCCCGTATATGTACGATGCCGTGACGGGGCGGCCCCCGGCATCATCTACTGGGACGCTTGGGTATGGCGTGATCCCGTTGGGGGTGGCGCGGACCTATAACAATTCGTCGGATTTTTTTGTAACGCCTTCCAGTGCGGACAATCCAAGCCAGTACACCATCGTCATTCATTTCCGCCCTCGCGGGTTTGCGTCAACGTGGGGGTTCAACGGCATAGGGACCAAGACGTCCAATTTAGGTACAACAAACGGGTACGGCACATTCGTTTCGTCCAGTACGCTGCGTGTCGCGCACGGTGCATCAAGCCCATATTTTGACCTGTCAGGCACCACCACGGCTCTTAGCGCAAACCCAAGCCACCCACTATGCGTTGTTCTGGCGTGGACCGGCGCTGAAATCCGGGTGTACGTTGATGGGGTTTTAAAGGATTCTGGCGCTTTTACGCAAGCGATAGCGTCTGGCAACGGCTACTTCAAGGTGATGTCCAACAGGGACACATCATCTGGCGAGGGCGATGTGCTTTCGTCGTATTTGTTCACGCGGGCATTGACGGACGAAGAGGCAGTCAGTTTATCGCTGGCCCCTTATCAGATATTTAAGCCCCGCACCGCCCGCATCTACTCGTTCCCGAGTGGGGCGGGTTCTCTCAACGTCTCGGCCACCTGCGACGCTCTCACGCTCGCAGAGTACGCAGCGACTCTCTCGAAGTCGCTCAACATTTCTGCCGGGGTCGATGCCCTCACCCTGGCCGAATACCCGGCGACGATCGGCTCTGTCCTCAACGTACAGGCCACCGCAGACGCCCTGACGCTCGCCAAATACCCGGCCAGCATCGGCCTGAGCCTGAATATCCAGGCCGGCGTAGACGCCCTGACGCTGACCGAGTACGCGGCGAGCCTGGGCAGCACGCATAACGTCGACGCGACGTGTGACGCGCTGGCACTGGCTGAATACGCGGCGACGATTGGGCTGTCGCTCAATATCTCGGCTGGGCTCGATGCGCTCACCCTGACGGAATATGGGG
>JADZBY010000534.1 GCA_020851855.1 Anaerolineae bacterium | reverse complement strand
TCACGGTCCTACAAGGGGCCGGGGGTGAGGTCCGTATCTCAGTTGCCGGTATCCACCAGCCGGTACAGGCTGCCGCTGAAGTCCACGACGTACAACTCGCCGGCCTCGTCTTCGCCAAACGAGCTGATCGGGAAGCCGGTCACCAACACCTCGGACGCGCCCCACAGGCCCGGCTCCGTCTCCTGGGCCGCCCACAGGCGCGTGGAGCCGAAATCGCCGTAGAAGTACACGCCCTGCATCCGGGGATAGGTCGCACCACGATACACGTAGCCGCCGGTCACCGAGATGCCGAGCTGATGGCTGTACTCCACGATAGGTAACACCAGCCCGTCGCGCGTGCAGCCATTCGACGGCTGGAAGCAGTGGTTGCCTTCCATCACGTTCCAGCCGTAATTCTGCCCACCGCCCGAACCGGCCCGCTCCAGGCTGATCTCTTCGTACATGTTCTGCCCGACATCGCCGACGTACATGTCGTTCGTGGCGCGGTCGAACGAGAAGCGCCACGGGTTGCGCCAGCCGTAGGACCAGATTTCCGGCAAGCCCTGGCCGCCATCCGCGAACGGGTTATCGGGCGGGATGGTGTAGCCCTGAGCGCCGCTCACGTCGATGCGCAAGATTTTGCCCAGCAGGTTGAAACGATCCTGCCCCGCACCGAGCGGATCGCCCGCGCTGCCGCCATCGCCCAGGCCGATGTACAGGTACTTATCCGGTCCGAAGGCGATCATGCCGCCGTTGTGGTTCGGATAGGGCTGAGCAACGGTCAGAAGCACTTGCTCCGAGGCGTCGTCGGCCAGATTCGGATCATCGGCGCTGACCTGGTAGCGCGCCACGACGGTATCGCCGTTCCGGTCGGTGTAGTTCACGTAGAAACGCCCGTTGTTGCGGTATTCCGGGTCAAAGGCCAGCCCCAACAAGCCCTGTTCGTATCCCCGCGAGCCAACGCGGTCCGTAATATCCAGGAAGGGCCGCGCCACGAGTTGGCCATCGCGCACGATCAGGATGCGCCCGCCCTTTTCCACGACGAACATCCGTCCGCTGCCATCACCGGCGTGGGTCACGAAGAGCGGCTGGTTCATGCCGCCCACCACCTGCTCCACGCCTACGCTGAAGCCGACCTGAAACGGCGCGTTGAGCGGCGCGAGGTCGTCGTTTGAGGCCAACGCGGTGAACTGCTGCACCGCGACGATAGCGATGATGGTCAGCGAGATCAGGGCAAGGCCGAGAAGGGCAATTCCACTTAGTCTGCGTGCGGTCATGGCGGCTCCTGTAAGGCCAAATTCACTCAGGCCGGTCCAGGGATCATATCGCCGCACGGGGGCCTGCGCCATAGCAGCAGGTGAGGGGCGGATAAGAGATGGGGGCGAGAAGAAGCGGGCGCGTCGCGACGCGCCCGCCATCACGATCCGTGTCAGACTCCAGGAATGAGCGGCCGGCTCCGGGGTGAAGGTTACCCTTCAAACGCATCCGGCGGCACGGCCACACCACGGAAATTCGCGAAGGTCAGATCGCGAAAGGTGAGGCCCAGCCGCCGCTTGACCCGCTCGAAGAGCACGCTGTAACTCTCCGTGATGCGCCGCGCGTCCTGGAGCTGAAGGGCGCGCAATGCCGCTTCGATGCCCGCCACATCGCCCTCGATCTCGATGAAGTCGCCCATCGGCGTCTCGTCCAGCACGATCTCGCAGGCATCCAGCCGGTACGTGGTGCGGTACTTCTCGTACTCCCAGGCCGGGGCGAATCCCAGCGCGCCGAGGATGCGGTGAGCCGTTTCGAAGTCGCTGACCGACACCTCAAGCTCGGTGCGCGTCATGCCGCCGTCGCCGGCGCGCGGCTCCTTGTAGGTCAGCCGGATGTCGCGGTCCTGGCGCAGGCGCAAGACGCGGCCCGCCGGCGTGAGCGAGCCAGCGTTATCGTCGTAGCGCACGTTGCGCTCATGCACGCGCTCGCCGGCTAGTGCGCCGCCCGCCGCCCGGATGCGCTGGGCCATCGCGCCCAGGTCCGGGACCTTGATCTTCACTTCGGTTTCGGTGTATTTTCCCGCCATCACGGCCTGCCCATCAGAAGCCGCCACCCGCGCGCCAGCCGCTCGTAGAGCAGCACAATGTACACCAGGCCGAGCCAGACTGCCAGCGCCGTGAGCAGGGTGCGCAGCGGCCCGGCGCGCGTGGTGAACGCCTCGCCAACGTCCTGCGCCAGCCCCGCCGTCTCCGCGGCAAGGCGCTGAGCGCTCTCTGCGAAGTCCCCGATATTCAGGATGCGCTGCAGGCCGCTGGCGACTCTGCCGAACTGCTCGTAGCTGTCTTCGAGGAAATCCACCACGTCGGAGAAGCCCGGCGCGCTGATGTTCAGGGAAGGGATGGCGGGGATGGTCAGCGAAAACGGCCCGACCGCGAGCACCGGCCAGCTGAAACCGGGGAATGTGATGCCTGTGGGGATGTCGTCAATGAAGTCGCGGAAATCGTCCAGCGCGTCGACCACCGGCTGAAGGCGATTGGCCGTGAGGTTGAACGCGATCCGAATGGTGTTGACCGTGCTGCGCAGGCCGTCCAACTCGTCGTTGATGGCCTGGCCACGCGCCGCTGCCGCGTTCTCGATGTCGGTCAGGATGTCGCGCGCCAGAACGACGGTTGCCGCGCCGAGCACGAGCGGCGCAAGGATGGTGACGATGGTCAGCAGACCCATGAGCCGGGCGATCATGCGCTTTCTCCTTACCGCCGGGATGAGGATTTGAACGACAGCGGTCTGAGAAAGTATAGCAGGGTGGCGACGCGACAGAGCCGCAGAACTTATGCAGGGCAATCGCCTCAAAAGTGAGGGCTGAGGCAGGCAGCAGGAAGACGCCTCACCCCCTGGCCCCTCTCCATGTCCGTCACCCCCAGGGGGGACCCCCGACGGCATGGAGAGGGGCCGGGGTGAGGTCGTTTTGAAGCGATTACCGTGAGAACTTACGTGATGGTCACTTGGCCAGCAGAAATTCGCGCAGATCGTGGATCAGGCGGTCGGGTGTGTCGAGCATGGGCACGTGGCCACAAGCGGGGTAGATGTGGACTTTGGCCTGCGGCACACCTTCGCGCAGCGCGTGGCCCTGGTTGGGGTGCACGATGAAATCCCAGCGGCCATAAATACCCATCGTCGGTGGGCGAATTTCGCGCAGGCGCGGACGCAAATCGGTCTTGCGCAACGTGCCGATGCTCTGGAAAAACGAGTGCATCGACACCTGGATGCCCTCGGCCTTGATGATGCGGTACAGGCGCATGCCGTGCCGCGTCGCCAGCAGACTCACCAGGAAGGTGGCCATGTTCAGCGCGCCGGGCGTC
This sequence comes from Anaerolineae bacterium, assembly GCA_020851855.1. Lineage (GTDB taxonomy): Bacteria > Chloroflexota > Anaerolineae > Aggregatilineales > UBA2796 > JADZBY01. The sequence goes on along the minus strand of JADZBY010000534.1, from coordinate 2,809 downwards.
TTGAACAGCAGGGCGGCGATGGGCGACAGGCCGGACAGCTTGAGCAGCACGTTGAGCGACTGGCCGTAAATGGGCGAGCCGATGACCGCTACCTTGACGATTTTTTCCGGGTAGCGCATGGTGGTGCTCAGCGACACCGTGCCGCCCATCGAATGCCCGATCAGCGGCGCTTTGACGATGCCGAGATTGTCGATGAACTGGTTGACCATCTCGACGTAATTGTCGACGCCGAAGCTATCGGTGGGGTGGTGCGGGTCCGACGAGCCGAAGCCCCAGAAATCCAGGGCGTACATGCGAAATTCTTTGCCGAGCGTCTCGATGACATCGCGCCACACCGCCCAGGATTCCATCCAGCCGTGGAGCAGAATGACGGGCCGCCCGCGTCCATAGGCTTCGTAATGAATGATGCCCTGGTCGGTTACAAGCGTGGTCACCGGGCCGGCTTCCTATTGGTGCAGCGATATTCGCCCAGGTACTCGTCTCGCACGGTGTGATGACGTGTCGTAGCGTTCCATCCGGATGGCTGATTGCCCGGTCGCCCGGCGGCGGCGTCAGGCGTCAAGCTCTTCCAGGATGGAGTAGAGCAGCTCGAGCAGCACGGCCTTGACCTTTTCCTTGTCGCGCGCCACGCAGGGCAAGAGCTTCACGTCCTCATCGATGCGCAGGGCGATGCGCAGGTCGTCGGCAGGCCAGGCGTCTTCCATATCCTGCTTGTTGGCGGCCACGACATAGGGCGTAGGGGCATAGGCGCGGAAGGTTTCCAGGATGGCTTTCGCTTCGCGGAACGTTTCCGGCTTGGTGCTGTCCACCATGACGACGAAGCCGAGCATCCCTTCGGCCAGGATTTCCCACATGAAATCGAAGCGGCGCTGGCCGGGCGTGCCGAAGAGGTACAGGACCAGCTCGTCGTCAATCGTGATCCGCCCGAAGTCCATCGCCACGGTCGTTTCGCTTTTGATCGTCGCCTCGTAAGTATCCTTCGAGACGGGCGTATCGGTCGAGACCACGTCGATCTCGGAGATGGAGCGGATGAACTCCGTCTTCCCCGAGGCGTATGGCCCGGTGATAACCATTTTGACGGTTTTCGTCTCCATAGTCAGTGCCCCGCTTCCGCGTTCCTGTACCCCCGGCGACGGCAGGTACGGCGATGATGACAGATATGATCCAGATGAATGCAGACCCAAACGCTACACGATGAGACACGGATAATGGGATGAAGTGTAGCGTATTTTCAACCGGCGCGTCCGATGAACAAACGCCGGATCACGGACTCAATTCGGATGTTTTCCCTACCCTGAGCCGCGCTATGCCGCCCACGGGCCGATCACAGATTCTTGATGCGGTCGATGAGCTTGGTGACGACCGTGCGCTGCGGCGGCGTCGCGCCCAGCATCCGGGTGGGCGTCTTGGGCCGCGACGCATCTACCGGCTTGACCAATTCGACCAGCCCGGCGTTCAATAAGGCGTACACGATGCGCCGGATTTCCATGTCGGTCATGTTGCAGGCGCGCGCGATCTGCCGGATCGAGTTCTTGGGATTGATGAACGACACCACGCGCCATTCTTCGACGCCAAGCTGGATGCCCTTGAGCTTCTCGCCGGGCGCTTCGGGGAAACGCAGCGCAAAATCCAGGTTGGGCAGCTCTTTGGCAAGGTGATCCAGCTCGCGCATCCGGATCGTGCACTGGATGATGACGTTTTCCAGGTCGATGGGCACGGTGATGCGGTCGGGCGGCGGCTGTTCGCCCTCTTCAAAGATGAACGGCTCGAAGTTCCAACTCACCAGGTCATACACGATATCGAGCGTGTTCTGTTTGATGCTCTGCACCACGTCCATCTGGGTGACGTAGTTGGCGTTGATCAGGAGCAGGGCGAGAGCCTTGTCGCTGGCTTTGGCGGCGCGCTCGCGGATGACGCGGTGCTGCTGGTCATTGAGCTTGCCGGCTTTGTGCAGCACCGTGGCAAGGTGTGGGTCCTGGCCGCCCATCTGGGCAAAAATCAGCTTGCCCTCACGAAAGGACACCCGCGCCCGCTCTTTGCCAGGGACGACCTCGGGCCGCCGCGTCTCGCCGTCGCCCATGATCAGGTCTTTGCCGGTGGGGACGCCCTCATACAGCTTGAGCGTGCCGGTCTTCTTGGCAAGATTGATCAGGTGCAACAACTGAGTAGTGTGCAGGTCCTGGAGGGTGCCTCTTAATTGTCTGGCCATCGCTATGCAATGCCTCTGGGGCGCGCCTATGACTCGGCTTCGAATGGGCGATCATGGCGACCAAGTGTCGCGAAATGACGTTGAACCATGACCGAGGTTCACGGGCATTATACATTGGCGAGGAATCCAAGTCAACAAAGGGCAAACGGCCTCATCAGCGCATAACAGCGCGCAGAATCTACTCTGAAAAGGGCGGCGATTCGATCACAATGCCGTAACAGGTCCACCACCGGCCATGCGGGTGCGCTGACACGACGCTTAGCGTCCTGCTGGCGACGCGCCCGCGCCCGGCGCATTTCACGAGTTTTTCACAGCGGGAGACGGTCCACAGGCAGGACTATCGCATCAAAGCGTCCTCACCCCTGGCCCCTCTCCATGTCCGTCACCCCACGGGGGACCCCGACGGCATGGAGAGGGGAAATCGACTGCCATGCCGGCGCGTGCTTCCCCCTCTCCACGCGGAGTACCGCGTAGAGAGGGGGCAGGGGGTGAGGCGCTTTCTGCTGCCTGCCTCAGCCCAGACGTTCGAAGCGACCGCCCGGCTCTCAGCCGCCCTGCGCAGTCCGGTTGATGACCTGCTCGACCATTTCCAGCGGCGGT
>JADZBY010000533.1 GCA_020851855.1 Anaerolineae bacterium | reverse complement strand
TCCAGCCCGGCCCGTCGGTGGCGATTTCGAGCAGCGCGCCGTCCGGGTCGCGGAAGTAGATGGAGCGGAAGTAGCGCCGGTCATAGGGGCCGTGCACCGGGATGCCCAGGTCGTTCAGGCGGCGCTTCCAGCGTAACAGGCTGTCGTCGTCCGGGACGCGCAACGCAAAGTGATGCGTGCCGCCCATACCCGGATAGCCTCTTGGCGCGCCGCGCCATTCGAAGAAAGTGATGGCCGAGCCGGGCGCGGCCTGCTCGTTGCCAAAATACAGGTGATAACTGCCGGGATCATCGAAGTTGACGGTCTTTTTGACGAGCCGCAGGCCCAGGACGCGCGTGTAGAAGTCGATGGTCTGCTCTGCGTCCGAGCACACGAGCGTGAGATGGTGCAAGCCGAGAATGGTCATGGGCGCTCCCTCTGTCATCATTATCAGAGAAAATAAACCGGCGCGCCCGAAAATGCCCAGAAGCGGGATGGCGTCACCCCTGGTCGTTCTCCACACGGAGTACGGCGTGAATCAGTCGGTTTGCAGCACGGCGTCCAGGTACACCGACTGGCCCTCGATCCGGCCACCGAGCACCAGCGCCGCCTGGGAGCCACGCTGCGGCGGGATGACCTGCGCGTACAGGAAACGGTCCGGCGCGGCGGGCAGCACCGCATCCAGACGCCGCTGCAGGCCGCTCGCGTCGCCTTCCGGCCAGAGCTGCGCGAGCGCCTGCGCGTTCTCGCTGGCGGCCACAAGGAGCACGTTATCCGCCGTGAGCGCGTAATGCAAGCCGCCCGGCAGGAACGACTCGACCAGCGGCCCGCCCACCGTGACGGCCATCATTGCGCCAGCGCCCTCGCCATCGGGAACAGGCGCACTGTGCACCTCGATCAGCCCGGTCAGCGCAAAAAGCTCAAGCTGCGCGCGCACCACGTTCAGTGCGGCCACCGCTGCGCTGCCCTCGCCGTCACGCAGCGGCAGGTAGATCGCGGCGGGCTGGCCGGTCGCATCGCCGGGCGTGGCCGCAAAGAGCATCTCACCGCGCGCCAGCGCCAGCACACGCTGTAACGCACGCCCGAACGCGGTGAGCGGCCCCTGGACCAGCGGGCTGGAAAGCTGCTGCGAAAGCGCCGCATCGCCGCTTTCCTGGGCGACCGTCTCCAGCGCTTTTTGCAGGTCGATCTGGCTGGCCATGCCCGCCACGTCGAGGTCGGCGGCCAGCCACACGCTCGCGTTCTGCGGCACACGGCCCAGTACGTTCGCCGGGACGGGCGTTGGGCGCAACCCTTGCAGGCTGACCGGCAGGCTGGCGACCGCGTTCAACGCCACCTGCGTCTCCGTCACGCGCATGGCGATGCCCATCACCACCGGCTCCGCCGACGTGCGCGTGAACCAGTCCGGCGAGAGGCGCTCCAGGATGCGCACGGCGGCGTCGACCACCGGGCTATGGAAGACGCTGGTCAGCGCCGGGCGCAATTCGCCCTCGAGATCGCTGGAACGGAAGAAGATCGTGGCGAAATCGGTCGGCTGCAACTGGCCAACGATGCGGCGAAACTCGTCGCGCTCGGCCAGCGTGCGCCCGGAGCGCCGGATGGTCGCCGCGACGCCGCCCGGCGTGCCGACCAGCACGTAGGCGTCGGTGATCGCCACCGCGCGCGCCTCGCCGGTCCCGGCATTGATCTGCAGGACGGGAATATCGTTTGCGCCGCCGATGGGCAGCGTCAGGTCGAGCGCCCGCGCCAGATTGGCCACGAACTGGATAGCGTTGTTGCGGTTCGTGGCCTGGAAGGCGAACAGGAAATCGTACACGCCATCGCCGGGCAGCAGCGCCAGCGCCGCCTGTGGGCCGATCCAGCTCAACAGGCCGTTGTTGAAGCACCACTGCCAATCCGAGGGCGGGATGTTCTCCGGCGCGCTGCAAAAAGCCGCGTAGTTGTCGTTCGTCCAGCCGCGCGGGCGGAACAGCGCCCGCACGATGGCGTCGGTGGCGGTGTCCGGCGGCTGGGTCTGCGGCGGCGCGCCGATGGTCGGGCCGGTGGGCGCTTCGGGCTGGGCGGGCGGCTCGGATGGCGGCGCGTTGGCGGCTTGCGCGCTCGGCGGCGGCAAGAGCAGGGCGACGGTGTCCACGATATCGACCACGGCATCCAGCGGGCGGCGGCTGTTCAAAAGGAACAACTGCTGCAGGTTTACGCCGGTGTAAAACTCGACTTCTTCCGGCAATTGCGCGGCGACCGGGTTCGAGACGATGGTCGGGTTGTTGGCCGTATCCCAGGCGGCGGCGGCGGTCACCAGCCCGATGGCGGCGACGAGCGGCACGGCGCCGCCCAACAGGGCCGTCCAGCGCTGGACGCGCATCGCCCGCCAGAGGCGCGGCAGGTAGAAGACGACGAGCGCCGCGACGCCCGCCGCCGCGCCGAGCAGCATCACGCGGGCCAGCGCGTCGGTGGCCATGGGCGGCACGAGCATGGGCCGGGCCAGGGCGCGGAAGTTTGCTGTGAGCGTATTGGCGCGCTCATCGGCCCACACGTTCGCCAGATTGAGCGTCAACGAGGCGGCCAGCGGCGTGCCGACCGTCATGCCCAGCAGGCGCATGACCAGGACCAGCGACGAGGCCAGCCCACGTTCGCCCTCTTCCGCCGCATCCATCACGGCCAGGCTCAGCGGGCCGATGGTCAGGCCCAGCCCGGCCCCGATCAGCGCCAGCGGCCCGGCGATGGCCAGCGACGAAGACGTGTACGTCCACGCGCTGGCCAGCAGGAATCCCAGGATGGCCAGCGCCAGCCCTGTGGCGACGGGCAGGCCCGCTCCCGTCCGGTGATAGCGCCGTTCGCCCACCAGTGCGGCGACCACCAACGGCGCGGTCAGGGCGGTGAGCATGATCCCCGCCAGGAGCGCCCCGCTGAGCAGCCCTTCGCCGCGCAAGAACACGGCGCGCAGGTTGATGATGAGCGGCACGCCCGCCACGACCAGGATCAGGCCGAAGCCGACGATCAGGTTTGTGATGAGCGCGGCGCGCACGTCCGGCTGGCGTACGAAATGCATGTCGATCAGGGCGTGGCGGCGTCGGAACTGCGTCCAGACGAAGGCGACAAAGAGCAGCAGGCTCGCCCCGGTCAGGATCAGGCCCCCGTCCCCCGGCTTGTTGAGCGCTTCGACGCCGATGGTGAGCGCGGTGAGCGCCAGCCCGAACAGGATCGCGCCGCGCAGGTCAAAACGCGCGCCCGCCGCGACCCGCCGCACGCCGCGCACGGCGATCACGGTCAGGATCAGCGCGCCGCCTGCCACCAGGGCATTGATCAGGAACAGCCAGCGCCACGACGGCAAGGCCTGGAGCATCAGCCCGGCGTACAGGTTGCCGATGACCCAGCCCAGCGAGTCGAGCGCGCCGATCAGGCTGATGGGCCGGTCGCGCTCTCCGGCGGGGAAAATGTCGCTGACGAGCGCCATGCCCACCGAAACGCTCGCGCCCGCGCCGATGGCCTGGATGACGCGGCCCACGATGAGCGAGACGAGCGGCAGCATGGCCGTGTCGGGCCAGATGGGCAGCGCGGCCAGCAGTTGCATCGGGAAATCCGTCGCCAGGGCGGACCACAGCGCGCCGAGGATGAAGATCACGATGCAGGCGACGAACACGGCCTTGCGCGGCAGCACGTCGCTCAGGCGGCCCACCAGCGCCAGGCTGATGGTGTAGGCCAGCAGATACGCCGTCACCGCCCAGAGCGCCTGATCGGCGCGCGCCAGACCTTGCGGGCCGAGCAATTCGAGCGTGGCCTGGGGCAGCACGACGACGATGGCCGTCAGATCGATGGAGCCGATCAGGATCGGCACGCAGATCAGGGCAAAGGCCAGCCAGCGCCGGGATGACGCGGCGTTGTTCGAGACGGATGCGGCAGAAGCGTCTGAAGTCACGGGTTCCTCTGGCGAATGCGTGTGCGCCACGTACATCTACGCGGGGCCGCGCGCCGGGTTGCAGGCCTCACCCCTGACCGCTCTCGACGCTGTACTCGGCGTGGAGAGGCGAACTACTTTTTCCCTTCACGCAATCCAGGCGCGGCGATTCCCCTCTCCATCGTACGCGATGGAGAGGGGCCAGGGGTGAGGCTCTATGGATCAGGAACCCCGTTGTGGGGAAAAGGTTCACGCGGTCAGGATCACGCCGACGCGGACGCCGTGGCGAGCACCGGGTTGAAGCCGGGGATATAGCCTTGCGCCGCGACCAGTTCGGCGTTGAAGATCGCGCCGCCCGCCGCGCCGCGAATCGTATTGTGCGAGAGCGCGATGAACTTCACATCCAGCAACGCGCACGGGCGCAGCCGCCCGATGGTCGTGCTCATGCCGCGCCCGGCGTCGCGGTCCAGGCGCGGCTGGGGCCGGTCATTGGCCGGGTTGTAGAAGATGGGCCGCTGCGGCGCGCTGGGCAAGCCACGCGCCATCTCGTGCCCCTCGAAATGCTCCCAGGCCTCGCGGATCGTCTCCGGCGACGGCGGGCGCGCAAAGCCCACCGAGACGGATACCGTGTGCCCGTCCAGGACAGCCACGCGGTTGCACGACGCGCTGATCAGCATGGGCGCATGGTCGATGCCCGCGCCGTTGGGGCTGCCCAGGATTTTCTTCGGCTCCGTTTCGACCTTGTCCTCTTCGCCGCCGATGTAGGGGATGACGTTGTCGGCAATGTCGAAGGACGGCACGCCCGGATAGCCCGCGCCGCTGAGCGCCTGCATACTGACCACGTGCACCTTTTCGACGCCAAAGTCCATCAACGGGGCGAGCGCGGCCACCACCGCCACGAGCGTGCAATTGGACATCGTCACCAGCGCGCCGCTCGTCCAGCCGCGATTCTTGCGCTGCGTCTCGATGAGCCGGATGTGGTCCGCGTTGAACTCCGGCAAGAGCAGCGGCACGTCCGGGGCCATGCGGTGCGAGCTGGTGTTCGACGAAACGACGTGCCCCCGCGCGGCCAATTCCGGCTCCAACGTCTTCGCCACCTCGCCGGGCAGCGCCGACATGACGATGGGCGAGCGGAACGCTGCATCCAACGGCAGCACGGTCAACCCGGCCACATCGGGCGGCGGCGCGCCGGGCAATACCCAGCGGACCGCCTCGGCGTAGGTCTTGCCCGCGCTGCGCTCCGAGGCGGCCACTTCGGCCACCCGGAACCAGGGATGGTCGGCCAGAAGTTGGATGAAGCGCTGGCCGACTGCGCCGGTCGCCCCCAATACGGCCACGTCGAGACGATTCATGACACCACGCTCCCCGCCCGATTGCGGATTCTTGTGAAACACCGTACAATTAGGTTCAGATCGTTCAAGAAGTTTTGAACGATGAACGCCCACTGGGATGTAAGGAGCATAACCCCGCGATGCACAAAACGACAACGCTTCGGGTGCGGATTCTGGCATTTTCACTAATGGCCGCCCTCGTGATCACGGGCG
>JADZBY010000532.1 GCA_020851855.1 Anaerolineae bacterium | reverse complement strand
GGGCGGAGTACACGCTCTTTGAGGCGGCGCGCGCCTATGCCGCCGCCGACGGGCGCGACCGGGCCAACGTGCAGGATGTGCGCGCCGTCGCGCCGATGGCCCTTCGCCAGCGCCACAGCCAGTTCATAGTCGATTTCGTCACGACGCAGGCTGAGGAAGATCAGACCATCCTCGGCCATGTGGACGCCATCCTGGGAGCCGGGCAGTGAGCGCGCTGCGGCGGCTGGGTCCTGCGCTGGCGCTGCTCGTGGCGCTGGGCGGCTATTATCTGCCCTGGCTCACCAACCGGGCGGCGGTCCTGAGCGCAAACGCCTTCGATCTGGCGGAATGGGTCGGGCTGTCTCCGGCGCAGCGCTATGCGGATGCGCCGATGCTCGCGCCGTTCTTCTTGCGCCTCGTGCTCGTGCTGCTGGCGTGGCTGTTTGGGCTGCGAGCGGGCGCATCGCGGGGCATCCTGCGCTACGCGCTCGCGGTCCTGGCGCTGATCCTGGCCCTGACCTTCTTCCCGCCCCTCGATTTCTTTCGCGGCGCAGGGAACGACGTGAACTACCGCCAGTTGATGGCGCTGTGCCTGCTGGCGCTGGCCGGATTGGGGCTAATGGTGCTGTTCGGGCGCAGGCGGCTATCTTGGCGGCGCGTCGAGATGGCGCTGGCGGCGCTGGCCGTCTTTTCGGCGGCGATGGGCCACATCATGGCCGTGCAGGTCATCCGGAATCTGCAAATCCCCGCCCCGACGGGCATCGGCTTCGTGGTCACAGCCGGCGCGCTGCTGGTTGCCATGGCGCTTCTGGCGCGGGTTGGGCAGTTACCGAGCACGAGAAGGTGAGCTATTCGTGACAGATCAGGTTTTGGCCAGGAAGCAGACCGAAGAAGCGCCGATGAGCCGCTCCCGTCGCGTGTGGTGAATGTCGCCTCGATCCCGCAACGCAGCGTGTTCCGCTATCCGGGCGGAAAGACGTGGTTTGTGCCCTACCTGCGACAGTGGCTCGACACGAAAACGCCGCCATCCGAGTTTATCGAGCCTTTCGCCGGCGGCGGTATTGTCGGGCTGACGGTCGCCTTCGAAGGAATGGCGGATCACGTCGTCCTCGTGGAAAAGGACGAACAGGTTGCCGCCGTCTGGATGACGATTCTGAGTGACGATGCGCCCTGGCTGGCAGAGCGTATCGAGAGCTTTGATCTATCTGCCCATTCAGTCGAGTCTGTGCTGGCTGAAACATCCGCATCGCAGCGCGAATTGGCCTTTCAAACCATTCTGCGCAACCGGGTCAACCGTGGCGGCATCCTTGCGCCGGGCGCAGGAAAAGTCAAGCTAGGAGAGAACGGCAAGGGCCTGGCTTCCCGTTGGTATCCCCGGACGCTGAGCAAACGCATCCGCGACATGGCGCGTGTTCGGGACCGGATCACCTTCATTCACGGCGACGGGCTGGAAATCACGGCGCGCTTCGCTGCAAATGACCGCGCATGCTTCTTCTTCGACCCACCCTACACCGCAGGCGGCAAACGGGCCGGCGCGCGTCTCTACAACTACCCTGACATCGATCACGAAGCGCTATTCAAGCTGGGTCAGGGACTCGCAGGCGATTTCCTCATGACCTACGAGCACTCACCCGACGTGCTGGCGCTCGCTGCGCATCACCGGCTCGTCACCCAGCCAATTGCCATGAAAAACACGCACCACGCGCGCATGACGGAGCTGCTTATCGGGCGTGACTTGAATTGGCTCAATGCCGGTAGTGATTAGCTCTCACCCCCACCCTTCAACTGCTTGTCGAAGAACTCGATCATGCGCTGGAGATAGGCGCGTAGGCCCGCGTCGACGAACGTATGCGGCTGGTTCTGGTAGGTGAAACACTCCACCGTTTTGCCCAGATCGGTCAGGCGCTGGCACAGCTCGCTCGCCCACTCGACCGGCAGCACCTCGTCGGCCAATCCCTGGTGGATGCTGACTGCCGCCCGCACGCGCTCCAGGTGGTTGACCGGCGCGATCTTCTCCATGATCTCCGGCGGCGTGGCCAGCTCGTCTTTGCCCTGCGTACCGCCCGACCAGCGTAAGATGAACTCGTAGTTCTGGTACTCGTCGGCGCTGGTCGAGGCGTACAGCACGACGGCCTTGATGTTTGGATCGACCGTCATGGCCCGGATCGACGCGCCGCCGCCCATGCTGTGCCCCATCAGGCCGATGCGCTCCGGATCGGCTTTTTCCAAAAGGCCAGGCTTGCCCGCCCGTTCGCGCACGATGGCCGCCAGATTCAGCAGATCGATGGCGTACCCGATGCGGAACGGGTTCGGGCCGCTGTCTGAGGGCGGGTAATTGCGCAGATTGGGGTGGATGGTGATGTACCCGTTGCGGGATAGCGCGTTGGCGTACAGGGCCGTGTAACCCAGGACCTGATACGGCTCCGGGGCATACACCGCCGGGTCAATATAGCCGTGCACGACGATGACGACCGGGAACGGCCCGTCGCCCTGGCCCTTCGGGATGTTCATGAAGCCGACGATGTCCAGGCCGTCGCTCGGATAGCTGATCTTATAGCGCTCGTACTCATCCGCTTGCGTGGTCATCGGCTCGATCACGGTGATCTCCCCGCCGCCGTAGCGCCGCGCCGCCAGTTCGTCGATGCTCAGGCCGCGGTACTGATCCGCCAGGGCGGGCGGCTCGTCGGTATCCGCAAAGATGGTGGCTTCGGGCGCGCCTTGAAAGCCGCCCGCATGGGCCGCCGGCGCGCTCAGGGCCACGAGCGCCGCCAAACCCAGCCCCACCATTGCCCATAGTCGGCTTTTCATCGTCTGTCTGCCTCGTACTCAAAAGTGTGCCGCTTCGAACCCTCACTCCCCCGGCCCCTCTCTCCCTCATGGCGAGAGGGGAGACGAAGAAAGCCACTTCTTGGCCCCTTGTCCCGAGGGAGACGGGTTGGGGTGAGGGCCTTCAAACACACTACTCCGAACGAATGGCCCAGGCAGGCTGGATGCGCCCGATGCGCAGCGCCGGGTAAATGCCCGCCAGCAGTGCAGCGACCAGCGCGACCAGGATCGCCTGGGCGTAAAATTCGGGCCGCAAGCGCAGCTCCAGCGACCAGCCAAAGCTGCGCACGTTGATGATGTACACCAGCACCCAGGCCAGCACGCTGCCCACCGGCAGCGCCATCAGGCCCGCCAGCGCGCCCATCAGCCCGGTTTCGAGCATCGTCAGCCGGAACAACTGCCCGCGCGTCATGCCGTTGGCGCGCATCGTGCCAAACTCCCGGCTGCGTTCCAGTTGGAGCGCCGCCAGCGCCGATAGGATGCCGATGAAGGCGACGACGGTCGCCAGCAGGTTGAGCGCCGTGGTGATGGCAAACGTCTGGTCAAAGATCACGAGCACGCTTTCCCGCAGCTCGCGGTTGGACTGTACGATCAATTCCTGCCGCCCGGCGAACTTCTGGCGGATGGCGTCGATAACCGCCTGCACGTCCGCGCCCGGCTCGATGAATGCGCCCAGCGTCGAGATGGCGCGGTCGTCCCAGAACCGGTGATAGACAGGCAGCCGTAACATGACCGTGCCCTGGTCGCCGCTGTAATCGACCATGAAGCCGGCGATGGGGAAGGTGTGCTCGCCCCGGTCGGTGAGCAGCGTGATCGACTGATCCGGCCCGATGGAGATGCCACGCTGGTTGGCGAGCGTCTCGCTGACGATGACCGCGCCCTCGCCCATCGCCGCCCAGACCTCGTCATATGGCCCGACGCGCCAGCGGAACAGGCGGCGTCCTTCGGAGATGTCCACGTCGACGGCGGTCAGGTGCACGGGCAGCGCATCGCCGGGCCGCGCCACGTCCACGTTGCGCGCGACGCCGACCAGCGACACGCCGGGGACCACGCGCACCTCGTCCGCGACGGCGGGATCGACGGCCACCGTTTGCCGCGTCGCGGACACCGACGGCGGGCTGATCAGGATGTCGGCGCGGATGGTGTTTTCCAGCCAGATTTGCACGTCGGTGCGGAAGCTGCCCACCATGGCGCTGACGCCGACGATGACCGATACGGCGACCATCAGCGCGGCGATGGCCACCGACGTGCGGCTGAGGGAGCGCACGATGCTGCGCGGCGCGATGCGGCCCATCAGGCCCAGCGTTGCGCCGAGCACGGGCCGCCCGACGATCATCAGGATGAGCGCCAGCGCAGGCGTGAACAGGGCAAAGCCGACCACGATCCCGAACAGGCCGACGAAGGTCAGTTCCAGGGCGCGCGCGTTGAGCAGCACGAACGACAGCCCGACGGTGATCGCGCCCGCCAGCGTGAGCCACGGGATCGCCCGCCGGATTTTCGCCTCGATGTCGCTGCGCTTGAGCGCGCCCGCCGGCGGCGTGGTCGTCGCTTCCCAGGCGGGCGGCAATCCGGCGACCAGCGCCGCGCCGATGCCGATCAGCACGCCCTTCACCAGCGTCAGGGCGGGCACGTCCACGCCGCGCACGCTGACGGTGAAATACAGGCT
>JADZBY010000531.1 GCA_020851855.1 Anaerolineae bacterium | reverse complement strand
GCCGCTTACCTGGCCAGCCGCAATCAGGCCGGCGAGCGTGGCCTGCGCATCAAGGTGGGCCTGGACGACGCCGGCGATATGGAGCACTGGCCCTGGGAGCTTCTGCGCGACCCATCCGGCGATTTTCTCGCGCTCTCCCGGCAGACGCCGCTCATCCGCCACCCGCGCCATCTGGCCGTGCGCCCACTCACCGCCGTGACCATGCCGCTGCGCGTGCTGGTGCTCATCTCCAGCCCGAAGGACCAGGAACCGCTCGACGTAGAGGGCGAATGGCGCGCCCTGGAAGAAGCCACCGCCGATTTGCGCCGTCGTGGCCTGCTCATGCTGGATCGCGTGGACGACGCGCAACTGAACACGCTCCAGCGGATGTTACGCGCCGACACGACGTACCAGATCTTCCACTACATCGGCCACGCCGTCTTTGACGAGCGCTCCCAAACGGGCGTCATCGCCTTCGAAGACCCGGCCACGGACAATACGGCGGCGGTTTCTGCCGAAGCGCTCGCCCGTGAGCTGAGCGAAGAGAGCGGCATCCGGCTGGTGGTGATGAATGCCTGCCAGGGCGCGCGCACCAACCGCGCCGATCCCTTCGCCGGCATCGCGTCGGCGCTCGTGGCGCGCGGAATCCCCGGCGTGGTGGCCATGCAATTCGCCATCACGGACAACGCCTCGCGCGTGTTTTCGACGGAGTTCTACCGCGCGCTCTCCGAGGGCTACGCCGTCGAGGCCTCGATGGCCGAAGCGCGGCGCGCCATCAGCAATACGCTCAACAACCTGGAATGGGCCACGCCGGTGCTCTATTTGCGCGCGCCGAGTGGTGTGCTCTTCCCGCGCAAGAGCAGTTACGAGCCTGCCGTGTCCACGGGCGGCCTGCGCGAAGTGATCCTGCGCCCGCCGGTCTTGATCGGGCTGGCGCTGGCGCTCATGGCTTGCCTCATCCTCTTCATCGGACCGCGCCTGGGACCGGACCCCGGCCCGACGCCGACGCCCACCGGCGACCGCCCGCCCGCCTTCGCCACGCTGACGCCCACGCCGCCGTCGAGTGTGGCCAACATCGACCTGCGCGTCGAGAGCCTGCGCTACCTGCCGCCCGATCCCGCGCCCGGCCAGCAGGTGACGATTGCGATCCGCATCCGCAACGGCGGCACGAGCGATTCCGGCCCGTTCGGCTGGGTGTGGTTTCGCACGTCGCCGCAAGAGAACCCGACTCCCACCCTTCAGGGCGAAGTGCCGAACCTCGGCCCCGGCCTGAGCACCACGATCATCACCAGTTACCGCTTCCCGTGGTGGGGAACATGGACCAGCACCGCCTGGGTGAACTTCGACGGGCGCGCTGAAGAGACAAACATCTTCAATAACATCAACGCGCGCACGGTCAGCACGTCCAACGCTGCGTTTGAGAACGCCTTCACGCACCTGCCGGACAATACGCTGATCGAAGCCAGCGCACTGGAAGGCGATGAGTTTGCGGAATGGGGCGTGCTGGTCGAGGCCGAATCGCCGCCCGGCCCGTGCACGGACGCCACGCCGGGCATTTCCATCGCAGATGACGTGAACCAGCTTGGGACCGGCCTGGCAGGCCAACCCGGCTTGTGCACCGATCTGCCCATCGTATTCAGCCTGGTTGCGCCGCCGAATGGACCCGCCTTGACCCAGGCGACGGTGGGCTTTATCGCCACGACTGCCGGGACCTACTCGCTGGAATTGCTCCGCCCGGACGGCTCCCAGCTGAACACCGCCACACTCGACGTGGCCGAGCCGAGCACGCAACAAAGCCTGAGCGTCGGTGCACAGGGAGCAGGGTTTAACGAAGGGCAGCTCATCTTTCGCGGCCCAACCGGCGGCCTGACCGCCATCCGCCGCTTGATTCTCGAACGTGTGCCCGCCTGATGAGGCGATGGACGCCACAAAGCGTTCAGGAAATCGTGAGCATGAGCGAATCGCCGCCCACCGCCGACGCCGACCTCGCCATCCAGCCCCTTGATGGGCCGGTGGATGCGACGATCCGCGTGCCCGGCTCCAAGAGCATCACCAACCGGGCGCTGGCGCTGGCCGCGCTGGCCGAGGGCACGAGCACGCTGGACAACGCCCTGTTCAGCGAAGACAGCACGATCTGCGCTGCCTGCCTGCGCCAGTTGGGCATCCCGGTGGCGCTCGACGCCGAGTCGGCGCGCATGGTGGTGCAGGGGCAGGGTGGGCGCATCCCGGCGCGCGAGGCGAGCTGCTTCGTCGGCAATTCGGGCACGACGGCGCGCTTCCTCGTCGCGCTTGCGGCGCTGGGGCGGGGCGCGTACTACTTCGACGGCGTGCCGCGTATGCGCCAACGCCCGGTGGGGCCGCTGTTGCGGGCGCTGCGGGCGCTCGGCGCGGAGATAGAAGCGCCCAACGAGGTCTTCCCGCTGGCGGTGTACGGGCGCGGCCTGCGCGGCGGCGCGGCGACCATCGACAGCTCGGCCAGCAGCCAGTATCTGACCGCCTTATTGCAGGTCGCGCCTTATGCGGAAAAGGATGTGCAGCTTCTGGTCGGCGGCGCGTTGGTGTCCGAGCCGTACATCGCCATGACCATGCGCCTGATGGCGGCGTTCGGCGTCGACGTTCGCCAAGAAAGCGGGAACCAACCGGACGGCGCGGCCACCGTTCACGATAAGCTCTATTATCGGAACTATTCGGTCCGCGCCGGGCAGCGCTACCGAGGCCAGCGCTACCAAATCGAGCCGGACGCCTCGAACGCATCGTATTTCTTCGCCGCGGCGGCCCTGACCGGCGGGCGGGTGCGTGTGCCGGACCTGACGCCGGACTCGTTGCAGGGCGATGTGCGCTTTTTAGACGTGCTGCGCGAGATGGGCTGCGTCGTCAGCGCCTTCGCCAGCCCGGACGGCGGCGGGATCGAAGTGCGCGGCCCGGCGCAGCTGCGCGGCGTGGACGTGGACATGAACGCCATCTCGGACACGGCGCAGACATTGGCCGCCATCGCGCCGTTCGCCGCCGAGCCGGTGACCATGCGCAACATCGGGCACATCCGCCACAAAGAAACCGACCGCATCGCCGCCATGGTAACCGAGTTGCGGCGGCTTGGCGCGAACGTGGACGACGGGCCGGACTGGATCACCATCCACCCGTCGGCGCTGCGCCCGGCGGCGGTGGAAACCTACGACGATCACCGCATGGCGATGGCCTTTGCCGTGGCCGGGCTGCGCACACCGGGCCTGCGCATCCGCAACCCGGGCTGCACGGCCAAGACCTTCCCGGACTACTTCGAGCGCTTCGCCGCGCTCTACACACGATGAACCGGCTGTTCAACACCCTGCGCCGCATCGTGGAGCGCGCGCCGCGCGGGGACGACCAGCATATCGAAGAGCGGGAGACGGCGTTTCCGGCGCTGCCCGATTTCGAAGAGCGGGTGGAAGTCCTGTTCCGGCACGCCGAGCAGGCCGCCGCCTATGAGGACGATCTGGCCGACTACGTGCGCCAGCTTCGCGCGCGCCTGGAGAGCCTTTTGGCGCGCATCGACGGCCTGATCGACCAGGGCCGCGACGGCGACGCCTTCGAAGTGGTCCGCATCGCGGCGCGCATCCGGCCTCAATATGACCTGGTGAACCAGGAGATGCAGGCCTTTCACGCCGTCGCCGGCGACCTGATCGAGCGCGTGGACAACCTGATCGACAACCTGGACGAAGCGCGTGCGCTGGCTGCCGACGGGCGCGCCAACCCGAACGCGACCGCCCACCTGGACGCCGCCATGACGCGCCTGACCCGCCATTTCGTCATGCTGGAGCGCGTCTCGCGGGCGCGGCGGACCACACTGCCCGACCGGCTCGCCCAGCAGCTGACGGCGGTGCTCGACGACCGGAAGCTCGACCTGCAACTGGCGCGTTACGTGCTGGCACGGCGACGCGCGCTCGGTCCGGGCCGCCCGTCCGGTTAACAGATGAAGACGACACGCCGGTGAGCGCGTCGGGACGCGCCCTTACACATGTGGTCGTGCGCGACGGTGTAGGGGCGGCTCGCGAGCCGCCCGTCGTGCCGTGAAATAGATAACCTGACCGTGTGCCTCTGGTTTGCATCAGTTTGCATCAAAGCGCCTTGCGAAGGAGTGCGCGGTGAATACCTTGAAGAAACCTTACCCGATCTTCGCCTTGTTCCTTGTCCTGCTCATGCTTTCCGCGTGCGCCGAACGCCAGCAGCCGCTGCCCACCGTCGCCGTGCTGCCCAGCGACACGCCTAGCCACACGCCGACGCATACCCTGACGCCGACGGATACGCCGACGCCAACCGTCACGCTGACGCCGTCGCGCACCAACACGCCGACGCTGACGCCGTCGAATACGGCGACGGACACGCCGACGTACACGCATACGCCGACGTTCACCAATACGCACACCGCCACACCGACCGATACGCCGACAAACACGCCGACCTTCACACCGTCGTTCACCAACACGCCTACGCCAACGGATACGCCGACGCCGACGGATACCCCCACCCGGACGCCGATCCCGTCCGCGACGCCATCGCCGCGCCCGACGGCCACGCGCACGCCCGTCCCGCCGCGCATCACGAGCTTCAGCGTCAATCCACCCAGCGCGCTTGCGGGGCAGACGGTGCAGCTGACGTGGCAGGCCGACGCGACCTCAGTCGTGCTCATGGTCTACGATGGGGCCGGCTCGCCGCTGGCAGCCACGCCCATCGTGCTGCCCGTATCCGGCACGTACAACTACACCGTCCCGGCGCAAAACCTGGCCGGCGGGGTGCTCACCTTGCGGCTGACCGCACGGCGGGGCGCACTCGAAGAGGCGCAGGCGATCAACGTCGACGTGGGCTGCCCGGTGGTGTGGTTCTTCACCTTCGAGCCGGCGCAAACCGCCATCGGCTGCCCGACCTTCCCGGCGCAGTTCGGCCAGTTCATCTGGCAGACCTTCGAGCGCGGCTACGGCATTTATGACCCGGTGAACGACCGCGTGTACATCATGACTTTCGAAGGCCAGCGCGTCACCGCCTACCCGAACATCTGGCGGCAAGCAACGCCCGTGTCCGCCGGATTCGTTGCCGCGACGGGCGAGATCGGCTCCATCTGGCAGAACGTCGCCTGGATCGACGGGCGGCCCATCGCGCAGGTGATCGGCGGCCCGCTCGGCGCACAGCAGACCTATCCGGGCGTTGTGCAGCAGGGGATCGCGGCGGACCAGTTCTACGTCAGCGGCCCGGATAACATCGTCTATCTGCTGCCGCTCAACGGCGGCGTCTGGACACGCGCCGGGCGCGGCAATTGAGCAGTCCCTCGCCCCTTTCCCCTCTCTCGCACGCGGGAGAGGGGAATCACGCGCCGGCCAGCCGTGACGCTCCCCGCCGCTGGCCGACGCGCCTGATCCACGGGTGCATTCTGGCGCTCGTCTTTTTCGCCGGGTGGTGGTGGCGTCCGCTCCCGCTTGAGGTCAAACGCGCGCTGCCCTATTTCGCCGGGTTTTTCGTCGCGTTGCCGGCGTTGCTGGCGATAG
>JADZBY010000530.1 GCA_020851855.1 Anaerolineae bacterium | reverse complement strand
TCCAGCCTATCGCCGAATCCATCCAGCCCGGCGAGTACCACGGCGCGCGCAGCGGCCCCGGCGGCGACGCGATCCAGTCCAGCCACGCCGCCAGCATCCCGCGCTGGTCAGGCGCGATGCGGTCCAGGCCGTCCGCGCCGAACCACGCCGCGCCGACCGGCGGTTTCCAGCCCGGATCGCGGTTCTCCATGGCATACACCTTGACGGCCCGGCCTGCGCCCGGCTCCATGTCCAGCGCCAGACAGCGCAGCGTGATGACGCGCAGGCCGAGCATGTCCAGCGCGGCGTCGTTGACGTGCTCCACGCTCTGCCAGAACGCGCCGTCGCGCCGGGTGAAGGTGGGCAGCGTCAGGCCGTTCTCGCCCGGCAAGAGCAAGGCGCGCCGCCCCGATGTGTCGGGGATGATCAGGTAGTATGTGTCTTCGCGCGGCGCAGACGGACCTGTTGATTCGACCATCGGCTGCTCCTCGCCCGGTCCGGGCGTGAGGGCATAACCCGTTCTACACGCTCTGCCCGGTCAGGACGCCACACAACGCGGCGGGCAGGGCGACCGGCCCATCCTGACCGACGCACTCTTTGACGGTTTCGTCCACGGTGAACACGTCGCCGCGCGCCGCATCGCTGATCTCGGTGCGGAAACGCACCCGCGACGCGCCCACCTGGGCTACTCGCATCGTGAGGCGCAGCGCGTCGGCGTCCTGGGCGCTGCGCAGGTACTCGATCTTGCGGCCCAGCGGCACGAGCCGTACGCCTTCCGCATCGCGCTGGTCCACGCCCCATCCGGCGGCGCGCAGGCCGTCTTCAATCGTCTGCTCGATCCAGCCCGTGTACACGGCGTTGTTCACGTGCCCCGCCGAATCCAGTTCATAACGGGCCACGGCGCGCGTTTCGGCATACGTCAGCGGCGCGTCGGGCGTCTGGCCGTCTTCGATCTCGACTTCGAGCGGCTCGACCGCGCCGGTCGGGTCGAAGGCGGCACGAAACGCTTCCGGGATGCGCTGCGGGCGCATGGTGTGCATGTCCAGGTACACCCAGTTCGTGCGCGCCCGGAGCACGAGCGCCTCATCCTTCACCCGGCGCAGCACAAACTCGCGGTTGGACGAGACGCGCCGGAAATCGGACACCCACGTCTGCATCTCCAGCTCGTCGGGATACAGCGCGGGCGCGCCATAACGCAGCGTGATGGCGCGCGCCACCCAGAAGCAGCCGTTGGCGTGATACCACGCCCAATCGTAGCCGTGCGACCCGCTGGCCTGCACCGCCGCTTCTTCCATGTAGTTCTGGTACACGTTGAGCTTCACCTGGCTGCGCGCGCCCAGTTCATAGGTGCGCACACGGAAACGCCACGCATAGACGTTGGACATACCTTATTTGCCTGTCATCTCCCGGTATTCGCGCCGGTTGATCAAGCCGGCTTGCAGCGCCATCTCCGGGCTGCGCACCACGTAATCGTGAACGGCCTGTACGGCCATGTGCTCCGGCGGGTACGTCTCCACGACGGAGCGTATCCACTCCACGACTGCCGGCTCGTGGGGGATGATCACTTCCAGGTATTCGACGCCCGCCCACAGGAAATAGGCGGCGGCTTCGTTGTCTTCGCCCACCAGCGTGATCATGCGGTCCAGGACGGCGCGCCAGTCCCGCACGTCGTGCAGGTACGAGAGCAGCCGCAGCGCGTGGTACGAGACGCCCTGGTCGAGATCGTGGATCAGCCGCCGCGCCGTGTCCGCGATCTCGCGGGGCAAGCCGCGCCGCGACGTGCGCCCGGCGTCGCGCAGAAGGGCGTATTTCACTTCCGGAATCTCGGTCGGGACGAGCAGAATCTGGTTCACGAGCGCCGAGGCCTCGTCAAAATAGCCGTCGAGCATGGCGAACATGATCTGGAACTGCTCGGCAGCCTGGATGCGCATCATATCGTCGGGATGGCGCAGCAATTTGAGCATCATCTTGTGGTTGCGCCGCTGGGCGGCCAATTCGATGATGTTCAGCGGATAGTCGGCCCGTGACGAGCGCGCCAGCGGCAGCAGGAAATGCTCGGCGGCCAGCCCTTCGATGTGCTCCACCGGGATCACATCGTGGATGCGCGCATCACGGGCCTGGCGCGTCATCTCGCGCACGAAGGCCTCGCCCTCGTTGCGGAACTTGGTAGACTGGCGCGTGTGGTTGGCGATGCGCTCCAGCTTTGTCTTGATTTCGTCCGTTATCATCTGTTCTCGCGTCTGTTCCAGCCAAACCACAGCGTATGATAAACCACGCGGGGCATGGATCGCAAAGTCCGCGTGATAGAATCACCGCCATCCGACGTTCGTTACGGAGAGTCACACGCACCATGCCCTTTTCCAGCCAGGCGGTGAAGGACCGCGCTCGTGCACTCGGCTTCAACCTGGTCGGGATCACGCCCGCCGCCCCCTCGCCGCGCCTGGACGCCTACCAGCGCTGGCTTGAGGCCGGCATGCACGGCGAGATGGGCTACCTCGCCCGCCCGGACCGCACCGCCCGCCGCCGCGACCTGAACGTGATCCTGCCCGGCGTGCGCGCGCTCGTTGTCGTCGGGCTGGATTACCACGCCTTCGCCGTGCCGCCCGACGTGCTGAACGATCCGGCGCGTGGGCGTTTCGCCGCGTATGCCTGGGGCGTCGATTACCACGACCGGATGGCCGGGCGGCTCGAAGAACTCGCGGCAATGCTCGGCGGCGCGCGGCGTGTCTACGTCGATACCGGCGCGATCCTGGAGCGCGATCACGGCCAGTCCGCCGGGCTGGGCTTCACCGGCAAGAATACGCTGCTCATCCATCCGCGCCGGGGCAGTTACTTCTTCCTGGGCGAAATCCTGACCACCGACGACGCCGATCACTACGATACGCCGGGCCGCGCCACGATGTGCGGTACGTGCAACCGCTGCCGCGCCGCGTGCCCGACCGACGCCTTCCCCGCGCCGTATGTGCTCGACGCGCGGCGCTGCATCAGCTACCTGACCATCGAGTACAAGGGCTGGATTCCGGCGGAACTGCGCCCACGGATCGGCAACTGGGTCATGGGCTGCGACGTGTGCCAGGACGTGTGCCCGTTCAACCGTTTTGCGCCCAAGACAGGCGAACCGGATTTTGCGCCCGTGGACGTAAAGCGCGCCGCCATGCCGCTGCTCGACCTGCTGCGCCTGGACGATGGGCAGTTTGAGCAGATTTTCGCCGGGTCGCCGGTGAAGCGGCTCAAGCGCGACCGGCTGGTGCGCAATGCGTGCGTGGCCGCCGGCAACTGGGGCCACCCGGACGCCGCGCCGCCGCTCGTTGCGCTGCTGCGGGATGCCAATCCACTGGTGCGTGGGCACGCCGCCTGGGCATTGGGCCACATCGGGGACATTGCCGCCGCCGGGCCGCTGCACGCTGCGCTCGCTGCCGAAACGGATGCGCAGGCGGCGGCGGAGATCGGCGGGGCATTGGGGCGGATCGGATAACAGACCGGTTGCGTTTCGCGCGGATTCGATTATGCTGAGAGGGAATGTCGCGGACACACGTGCATCGCCCGGCTCTACGGCAAAGGAGAGTCGCCCCATGAAGCGCCTGATCACAGGCCTGCTCCCCGTCATCATCGTATTGGCCTTGCTGGCTCCCGCCGCGATGACGATCTCGGCGTCGCCAGCGCCATCCCGCCCGAATTGGGGCGAATCCCAGACCGGCGGCGTGATCATCGCCACCATCAAGGCGGACCGCCTGAACGTGCGCCGTATCCCGGACACCACCGGCAGCGTGCTGGGCATCCTAACCCGTGACCAGCAGGTGCGGGCCGTCGGGCGCGACAACGTCTCGAACTGGTTGGAAGTGGCGACGCCCTTCGGCCAGGGCTGGATCAGCGCCCGCTACGTCAGCACCAACGATACCATCCTCAAGCTGCCGGTCACGGAACGCCTGATCCCACCCTTCGCCACCGTCACCACATCGCCCAGCGTGCTGGTGCGCGCCGGGCCGCAGCGCGAATACCCGACCGTGGCCAATGTGCCGCTTGGCGCAGAACTGGACGTGATCGGGCTGCACCGCGACAACACCTACGTCCAGGTCGAAACGGATGACGGCGTCGGCTGGGTGTCCTTGCAGGTGGTGGCCGTGACGGGCAACGTCAACGCGCTGCGCGCCACCGACCGCGAAGCGCCCGCGATGGCGCAGATCAACGCCTACCGCGTGCGGGTCCGGACCGCGCCCAACACGTCCGCGCCGGTCATCACGCGCGTGCGCCTCGGCGAGCGGTATTTCATCGTCGATCAGGATGCGCTGGGCAACTGGTATCTGATCACCGGCGATTTCGGCCAGGGCTGGATCAGCGCGGCGCATGTGCTGGTCATCGGCTACCTGCCTGCCCCGTGGGATAAGTAGCCAACTCTGACGTGGTTTTCACCCCTCCCCGATTCCGCGGAGGGGTGATTGATCCGGCGTAAGCCCTGCCTCTATCTCTTCTCCCTATGCCCGCCGGAGAACCAGATGTAACCTGTCCGCGCCCGGCCAGATCGGCCCGTGGGGCGATTCCGGCTTGCGCCGAAAGTGAGAGGAGACGAGCGCGATCATGTACAGAATGAGTGCACGGATCATGAATAGCCGGGGCAAACACGAGGCCCACATTCGGACCAATGATGCCGAACGGTCCATCGTCATCCCGCCGAAAGCGAGCGGCTACGGCTCCAGCGCCAACGGCGGCGAGCTGCTGTTCCTGGCGCTGGCGACGTGTTACTGCAACGACATCTACCGGGAAGCGGCGCAACGTCATATCGTCGTGCGCAGTGTCGAGGTGGAAGTCAGCGGCGACTTCGACGGCGTTCCGGGCCACCCCGGAACGAACATCACGTACAGCGCCACGGTCGAAGCCGAGGCCAGCGAGGCGGATATTCAAGCGCTGATGCAGCACACCGACACGGTAGCGGAAATTCAGAACACGCTTCGCCAAGGCGTGGGCGTCGTGCTGGCTGAGACGAAAGCGCGTCCCGTCACCTGAGCCTGCTCGACACACCGCCAACGGGAGAAAGCATGCCCACCCTTCAGATTGACGGACAGACCCTCTTCTACCGTGTCCTGGGCAGCGGCCCGCCGCTGATCATGTTCCACGGCTGGATGGACACCGGCGAGCAGATGCGCCCGCTGGCCGAGTCCTTGCCCAGTTACCAGATCATCCTGCCCGACCTGCCCGGTTACGGCCAGAGTACGCCGCCCAAGCGCGCCTATCCCGCCGATTTCTATTGGCGCGATGCGGCGCTCATGGGCCGCCTGATCGACGCGCTGGGGCTGAGCGACGTGCATGTCTTCGGCTTTAGCGATGGCGGGGAAACGGCGCTGCTCCTGGGCGTATTGCGGCCCGATCTGCCGCGCTCCATCGTGGCGTGGGGCGCGTTGGGCGCGTTTGACCCGGACGTGTGCGAGCGCGTGCGGCGCAACGTGAGCACGGACTGGATCACGGACACCCTGCGCGCCCGGCATCCCGGTCAGGATGTGGATGCGTGGCCGGCGCAGTGGGCAGAGGGCTTCTGCGCCATGATCGCGGCGGGCGGCGACATCAGCCGGGGGCGCGGCGCAGACATTCCGTGCCCGATCCTCTTGATGCTGGGCGAGAAGGACAGCTTGAATCCGCCGAAAAAGGGCCGCGAGTTCGTCATCGCGGCGGCCCGGCACGGTGCGCCGCGCCTGTTCCGCGAATTTCCCGGCGCAGGCCACGCCGTGCACCTGGAACAGCCCACGGCGTTTGTGCAGACCGTGCGCGAGTTCCTGCAAAGCGCGGAATCC
>JADZBY010000529.1 GCA_020851855.1 Anaerolineae bacterium | reverse complement strand
GGACACGTTACCCATCGCCCCTACGGCAAATGGGCGTGTAGGGGCGGTTAGCGAACCGCCCGCCGACCTAATTAGACACGTTACCCATCGCCCCTACGGCAAATGCGCGTGTAGGGGCGGTTGGCGAACCGCCCCGATGGCTAGCTGTGGCTCAACGTTCAAATCTACCGGCGCATATACATGACCCCCTAACCCTGCCCTTCCCCCATCAAGAGGGGAAGGGGGAAACGACCCTGACCCACAACACAAACGAGGCGAGTTCACACTCGCCCCGCGCGTTTCTCGCCACCGGATTGTCGCGTTATCGCCCGGACATCAGTCCAGGTGGCGTGAGGGATCGTACGGCCCGGCGGACATGGGCGCGGCCTCGACCGGGCGCTGGACGCCGACGCGCATCAACAGGCGTGAGAACGCCTCGCGCAGTTCGTGGCGGTATTCCTGCATCCGCAACGACTGCCACTCCACGATGGACGCCATGCCGCCCTGGACGCGCGCCCGCTCCCGCACGATGTACTTGATCGTCTCCGGCGTGCGCTTGCCGTAACGCGACATCAGGATCACGTGCGCGCCGCTGAACAGCACGGTGAACGTGACCAGCACGGCCCAGCCGCCCTCTTCCCAGCGCGCGAACAACTGCGACAGGAAGATGATGCCTGCCACCACCGCCGCCGACATCGCCGCCACGGCTCCCCAGCGGCGGACGCGGCCCGGCGCGAAGGTGTGCAGGACATGCTGGCGGATGGCCAGCGCCATGATGCCGATGGGCAGGAATACGCCCACGCCGTAGAACGGCACGGCGCGAGTCGTGCTGCCGCCGACCAGGAACATGATCAGCACCGACACGATCCAGGTAGCCGTCACCGAGCGGGTGAAAGTGCCCTTCGCATCGCGGTAGCACACGAACTGCGGGATCTCGCCGATGGCCACATCGCGCCACGCCGTCGCCTGCGTATCCTGAAAGGCGGTCATCGACGCCGCCGCCAGCAGCAGCACGCTCAAAATCTGGTACGCGCCGAACAGGACATTGCCGCCGGAGAACACGCTGAAGCCCAGGAAGGCCAGGTTGCCGATCAGGCTTCGCCCGGCGGTCCCGTCAAAGACGTTGAAGTGCACGGCAAAGCCCGCAGCGATGGCCGTCGTCAGGCCGCCGTAGAATAGGAACGACGACTGCACCATGCGCCCGATGCCCACCTTGCCGCTGTAGAACTTCCACAGCTTCCCGTAACGCGGCAGGCGGCGCTTGGCCCACTGGATGACCTTGGCGTCTTCGTCGCGCACGAACTGGATGCCGTTCGACATGGCTTCCAGGCCTGTGAGCGCTACCACGCCCTTCATCGAGGCGATCAGCAAGTGGAACAGCGCCTCGCCCACGCTTGGCGCGTGCGCCGCCTCTTCACCGATGACCGCCAAATCCGGCATCCGCTGCGCCGCGCCGCTGATCGCGCCATAGAACAGGCCGCCGACCATGAGCACGGTGAGCACGCCGAACATGGTCAACAGCATGAACACCGTGCGCGCCGACTCGCCGCGCCCACGAATGGTGATGAACCATGTGAGCGTTGCCAGAAGCGCGCCAATCGCAAAATGGACGAACCAGGGCGCGCCGAAGTTGTTCGTGATGGACAAAAACTGGTCCGCGCCGGACAGCGCCGAGACGACGACCGTCATCACATAGTCAACGAGCAGCGTCACCGCGACGATCAGGCTCAGCACCGGCCACAGGTAGCGCATGGACGCCGTGTAGCTGCCGCCGCCCTCGTTGAAGATGCCCAGCGCGTAGATATACAGCGCGCCGAAGATCAGGTTCACCAGCCCGACGACGAGCACCGGAATCCAGGCGTAACTTTGCAGGCCGAGCGGATGCAGGGCGTGCATCATCTCGCCCGTGGCATAGAAGAACGAGCTGAAGTAGTCCACACCAAACAGCGCCACTGCCGCAACCAGGCCGATTTGCCCGGCGGTCTGAATGTGGCTTTTCTTTCCGTCGGCTGCCTGATGGTGCGAGTCGCGGGGAGCGAGCTTAAGACCCAGTGCGATGGCAAGGACCAGCACTGCAATACCGAACATAGAGACTCCTCAGTGATGGTCGCGCCGGATGTCGGATGGTTTCCAGGGCGCGATAGTTGCCACCACAACCGGCATTATCTCATGTCCGGTATCAAGATAGTATCAAGATTGCCCGATAAAATCTGTGAAAAAGCGGTTAACTAATGCGCTTCGTTTTGCTGCTCGAATGCCTGTGCAATCTGGTCGAGGTGGGTGATGAGCTGCCAGCGCGTGGCCTGTGTCAAACTGCCCAAATTGCGCGCCTGGCGTTCGGCGATGCGGCACGCGCTGACCACGAACTCTGGCCGGAAGGGGATGCGCCCGGTGGGCACAACCACGACGGGAAAGCGCGCGATGAGGTAACTGGCCTCGTCCAGGTAGGGCACGAGAAGAGTCAGGCTGCGCGCGATCTGGCCAGATTTCCAGCCCGTGCGCACTTCCTCGATGAGCTGGTCATTGTACAGCCGCGCCAGCGAGCGGCCCTGCTGCGTGATGGCCTGCGTGAGGCGCTCGGCGGCGGCGTTGAAGGCGTCCCCGGTCGCCAGCGGCGGGAAGACGCGCTCCGCCAAACGCAGGCGCTCCATCCACTGGCCGAGCCGCGCCACGAGTCCCGCCGCATCCGCCTCGCTGAGAAGCAACCGCCCGCGCCCGTCGAAGGCGACGCACTCCCGCTCCAGCTGGTCGCGCGCCGGCAAGCCCCGGATCAGGGCGTTGCCTGTCGAAAGGCGCAAGACATCCGCCGTGCTGGCGGTGGCCGCATCCGGGCTGGCGGAGAGGCTGGCCAGCCGCTCGATCAGGGCATCCCGGCGCGGCGATTTGCGCAGCCGGCTCCACCAGCCGCCCGCCTCAAGGCGCAGCAGCGCGCCATCGCGACTGGCTGGCCACTCGCCGCCAACGAGCGGCGCCGCCAGCGCGAAACGGTACACGCCGTCGCGCAGCGCAGCGGCCAACGCCGCGCCGCCCGCGTCGATGGCGCGCTGGAAGGCTGCCGGCTGTGCAGCGTATAGCGTCTGAACGCGCTCCAGGTCCTTGCGCTGGTCTTCGAAACGTGCGGCGGCGCTCACGGTTTACGACTCGCCTTGAGAAATGCTATAGTCGTCCCCCTAATGATACCTGTTCAGGCGGACATCCATGCAATCCATTCCGACAGGCGAGCTGCACATCTTCTTTGGCGCTGCGCCCGGCGTAGGAAAAACCTGGGCGATGGTCGACGCGGCGCGGCAGCGGCTTGCCGAGGGCCGCGACGTGGTGATCGGCCTGGTGGACACGCACGACCGGCCCGAATTTGCCGCGCTGCTCGCCGGATTGGATGTGACGCCCCGGCGCGAGGTGGAGTACCAGGGCGTGGCCCTTCACGAACTGGACCTGAACGCCGTCTTACGCCGCAAGCCCGAGATCGTGCTCATCGACGAGATGGCGCACTCCAACGTGCCGGGCACGCGCAACCCGAAGCGCTACCAGGATGTGCTGGAGCTGCTCCAGGCCGGGATCAGCGTGTACACCACGCTGAATGTGCAGCACGTCGCCAGCGTGGCGAAGGCCGTCGAAGACATCACCGGCATCAAAGTGCGCGAGCAAGTGCCCGACTTCGTGCTGGAGATGGCCGCCTCGGTGCGCCTGATCGACCTGGACCCGCAAGAGTTGCTCAAACGGCTCTCCAAGCGGCTGTTTCAGCAGCAGAGCGGCGCACAGCCCGCGCCCGGCGACGATGCGTTCCGCGCCGATCATCTCGTCACGCTGCGCGAACTGGCCTTGCGGGTGGCCGCCAGCCGCGCCGACGAGGAATTGCAGAAGCTCGCGCCGCCGCACCACAAGCCGGAGCCGTGGGGAACGTCGTCGCGCATCCTGGTGGGCATCAGCGCCAGCCCAAACAACGAGCGCCTGTTGCGCGCCACGCGGCAGCTTGTCACCGAGTTGCACACCACGTGGCTGGCTGTGTATGTCGAGACGGACGCCGACCGGGAGCTTGACCCGGCCTCGCGCGAGCGCATCCAGAAGCACGTGCAGCTTGCCAAAGAGCTTGGCGCGGAGACGCTGACCGTCGCCGGAGAGGGCGTGGCCGATACGCTCGTGGCGATGGCCGGGCAGTACGACATCTCGCGCATCGTCGTGGGGCGCACGCGGCGGCGGCGCAGCCTGTTTGGCCCGCGCCTCTCGCTGGCCGACGAGATCATGGAGCGCAGCGAAACGCTGGACGTGCTGATATTGAGTTAGGACATCAAGGGTCGTTTCCCCCATAAAGAGGGAGGGGCGAAGAGAGCTGGTTTTCCCTTCCCCTCTCTTATGGGGGGGGAAGGGCAGGGTTAGGGGGTTCTTCTCTCGTTGAGGTACTAGATGCGTCTGCAAAGTCCGCTTTTGTGTTGACCCTCACTCCCCCGACCCCTCTCTCCCTCAAGGCGAGAGGGGAGAAATACGGGGAAATCTGTGGTTTCCTCTC
>JADZBY010000528.1 GCA_020851855.1 Anaerolineae bacterium | reverse complement strand
GCTGCGTCGACCGCCCGGCATGTCTCAAGGATGCGATCCTGGTCGCGCCCGTGCACGCCCCATACCGCCCGATGTCCCGGTGATGAGCGCCGTTCGGCCTGCCAGAGAGAAGAGCTTCTGCAACACCCCCGATGCTCCGATCTGTGTGCTTCATGCCACGACCATTGGGCTTAGACACGTCAACGCAAACAAACTCCCAATACCGTCGGGCGCACTGGCAGCGCTGCAAATCTCCTCTAACTCGGTCCCGCTTTGACAGGCCTTTCGCCCGTCAGGTATCCGCAATGACCGTTTTCCTCACGACCTGTGGATCGGTAAACTGATCCTGGGCGTCTGTGACCTGCGAGGAAAAGCTCCAGATCACAGCGCCCTGCGCGCCCGCCTGAAACCAGTGCCATGTATTCGGCGGGCAGATAAGCTGCCCACCTGGACGAAGGATAACCTCGTGCCACACCGTGCAAAAGGGCTTGCGGTGGGAAGGCGGGTTGGCGCGCGGATGTGACTCCGGATCGCCGGGCAGGTAAAGATACGCCTCTCCCCACTGCACCCGGAAAATCTCTTGCTTGCCCGGATAGTCGCCCAGCGGCGGATGCCGGTGCTGAGGGAAGAACTGGTTGGGGCGCAGAACCAGCGCCTTAACGCCAAGAAACTGCGTACTCGCCAATGTGAGAATCTGCGCGCCCGTCACGGGTAGCTCACTCAGGCCGAGATCGGCCACTTCAAGGTTCTCGAAGTCCGCGTCCTGCACCGCGATTCCGGATTGGCGCACCAAATCCCACGCGAAGCGGCGCGCGTCGTCGTATTCCCGTCGGGTGATCATTGCTGCAGACCGAGCATTTCTCGCGCTTCGGCAGGCGACGCCACATCGCGGCCCACCTCACGCGCCAGCCGGACCAGACGCTCGATCAGTTGCGCGTTGCTGGATGCCGCCTCTCCACGCCGGTAGTACGGATTGTCCTCGAACCCTGCGCGCACATGCCCGCCCATGTTCAAGGCCAGGGCAGACATCGGCAAGTCGCTCTGGCCGTGCCCGACGGCAACCCACAGGCTGTTTTGCGGCACGCATTCACTCAGGAACAGAAGATTTTTCGCCGTGGCAGGCATTGCGCCGACCTGCCCCAGGACAAAACTGAACAGGCATGGCGGCTGCAACAACCCTTCGACCATCAGCCGCCTCGTATTCTCGATCATCCCCACTTCGAATATCGCGACGTCCGGCTTGATCCCCTTGCGGTGCATCTCTGTGGCCCAGTACTGGATGTCATCGGGCGAGTTGACGTACACACCCAAATCGTAGTTGACCGATCCCGGATTGAGGGACGCCATCTCAATCTGCGCATTGAGCGACACGCTGCGTTCCTGCGGAGTCAAGGTGTTGATGCCGCCTGTGGAGCCTTCGATGATGATGTCGCACTGATCGCGGATGAGCGCTACCGTCTTCTCGAAGGCGTCGAGTCGGGTTGTGGGCTGCCCGCGCTCATCCCATACGTGCAAGTGGACGATATTTGCCCCGGCGTCATATGCGCGCACGACTTCCGCCGCAATGCCTTCCGGCGAGAGGTCAAGATGAGGGACAGAAGCCGCCATATAAGGCGGGATACTCGGCGCAACGACCACAAGTAGCTTGGTATCCACGTCCACATCTCCTCATGCCGGGATGTTGTGTTGCTCGAGCTGCGACATGAGCAGCTCCAGTGTGGCAGGGACATCCTCTTCTTCGAGTGATTTTGCCAACGCCTCGGCCCCGACTCGGTCAATCAGGTCAAGGACGAGCTGATACATGCGCAAGCTGCTGCGCATGGTACGCACCGGGTCCAAACGCGCGGGGAAGACATCGAAGGCTACCCAGCCGCTATAGCCGGTTTTCAGAAGGTAGAAGGTGCTTTCCACGAGGTCGAGGAAGTTGACGACGCCGGGGATGAGGTCCCAGTCCCAGTTGCGATAGTTGTCGTTGCCGTGCACGAGAAAGAGCCGCCCCGCGTCGGCGATGAGGGCGACAGATTCCGCACACGACTCGCCCGCATAGAGGGCATGGCCCATGTCGAGCGTCACGCCGACGTTGGGTCGGTCCACATCCATACAGGCGTACAGGCACTTGCTGGCGTTTCCGAGGACAACTCGTGCGCGCGGCTCGCTGGGCTTGTACTCAAGGCTGAGCCGCACATCGGGGCGGTGGTCGGCGGCTTCCCGAACACCGTCGACAAAGTTCCGCCACGCAGCGCTGTAATTCACCTCGAAGGGATAATCGTGGCCGTCGGCTAGCGGGCACACGGTGACAAGCCCGTTGCCAAGCTCCGCCGCGATGTCCATCCCGCGCATCAGCCACCGGACGGCCTCGCGGCGCGTCTCACGGTCGCGCGCGGTTAGTGCGCCCTGATGCCAGCGCGGATCGCCCTTGATGTTCACATTCACAGCCGAGAGCGTTAGGTCATGCTGTGCGAGAAGGTCTTTCACCAGGGCAACATCGGATAATTCGGTTGGGAAGACCATCTCCACGCCGGTGACGCCGGTTATCTCCCGGACCAGCGCCATTTTCTGCGCCAGCGTGCGTTGTTCGTGATAGACCGAAAAACGATCCTGGAGTTGGCCCATAAATCCCAGAATCACCGAATATCGGAAACTCATGGTTGTCTCCTTCAGTTGGGGAGCTGGTAGAGCCGCTCGGCCATGTCGCGAAGGTCCACGTCGGGACGGTTCACCTCGCAGACGGTGGCCACCCATTCCCGTGGCAGTCCGGACTCGCCGTGCAGCGCGCCCACCCACGAGCCAACTGTTGTGGCCGTCGAGTCGCAGTCACGGCCCAGCATGACGCAGGCGGGAATGGCAATCTGCGGGTCACCTTTGGCATAGATGAAGGCCGCCAGCGCAAATGGCGCTTGCTCTGCAAAGAAGCTGGACATGTATTTCTCGTCGCTGTCCTGCAGGGGCGTGATGACCGGCGGCAATTCTGCGTCGCGGGCGCGCGGTGGCTCCTCGATGTGACGCCGTTCCAGTTCCGGCATCAGCGCCACGCTGTACAGGCCGGCGACCAGGTCGTCAACGTTTCTCGCCTTGCGCCCTATCGCGATAGCGCGCTCGAAGAGCTTGCAGGCCAGAGGTCCACACGGCGCGAGGATGGCTTCCACAACGGACTCGACGGTCGCGCCTTCGCGCATCCCTTCCGCCACCCCCGCCTGAACCGCTGCGAGGACGTCCTGTTCAAGTGGGGCTTTCCAAATACGGCTAAGGTTTCTTACCTCTGCGGCTGCGCCGTCCGGGTTCCCAGCGTGGAGAATACCTACCGGCGTCCACCAGCCGATGCCGCCACCCTGGAAGAACGTCAGTCCCCCTTCTTCGGCGCTGACTTCACCGCGCTCGACGCGATACAGCGCTTCAATAATGGGCGGCCACCAACCGGAGAAATCGGCATTGGCGAGCAGCCATTGAACAAGGCCGTCCGGTGTGCGCGGCGGCTTGGTCGCAAGGAAAAAGCGCGTGAAGTCGACGCGAATGAAGGTGTCGTCGGTGATTGCGCCCGCGTTAGGCCGCAGTGCGTAGCCGGGCTGCGGATCATTGAGCGAATACGGCTTCTGGTAGGGTATCAAGCCTTTGATTTCACCCACCAGGCGCTGGATACGCCGGGCATGACTGCCTTCGACCGGCCCGCCCATCGCGTCGCCAATCGCCGCGCCGAGGTACGCGCCGAGCGCTTTATCACGATTTCGCATACGAGATTCCTTACTTGACTGACCCGGAAGTAATGCCCCGGATGAATTGCTTCTGGAAGAACAGGTACACAATGATCACCGGAAGGGCCGAAATGACGATGCCTGCCATCGAGAGGGCGTACTGGCTTGCCTCTTCGACGCTGCCCTGGAACGTGATGAGGCCCAGCGGCAGGGTGCGCGTCGCATCCCGATTGACCAGCAGGAAGGCGAGTTGGAACTCGTTCCAGGCCGATAGCAACGTGAAGACGCCAAGCGCGGTGAGCGCCGGCAAGGAGAGTGGAAGGAAGATTCGCAGGTACATCTGGAACCCATTCGCGCCATCGATTCGCGCGGCGTCTTCCAGTTCCGACGCAAAGCCACGATAAAACGCCCGCATCATCAGGACCGAGAAGGGTATCGAATTGGCGGCGTAGGCCAGCACCAGTCCCAGATGCGTATCGACGAGCTTGATCGCATACATCAGGGAGAGCAGCGGCCCGACTTTGGCGCTGACCGGGATGGTCATGCCGAGGAAAACCAGGTAGAAGAGCAGGCCATTTCCCCGGAATTTGTATCTTGCGAAGGCATAGCCCGCCAGGGATGCAGTGCTGATGACGAGCAGCACCGTGAGCGCCGAGACGATGACGCTGTTTCCCATGTAGATGTTGAAGCGGCCACGAGTCCACGCTTCACTGAAGTTCGTGAAGTTCAGGCTCACCGGCAGCGACAAGGCGCTCAGCCTGATCTCGCTGTCCGTCTTGAAGGCGCTCATCCAAACCCACATCACCGGGATGAGCGTGATGAACGCCCCAATGATCAGGATCAGGTGGGTACTCGCCGCGCGGAGTGTTCTGCCCTTAATCATTGTTGCGCTCTCTCCAGCGAGTAAATGCCCCCACGAGAAGGACGATGATGATGCCGTTGAGCGCTGCCGCCGCTGTGGCGCGCCCCATCTCGACATTCCCGATCATGCGGTACACGTAGACCCCGACAACATCCGTCGCATAGTTCGGCCCGCCGCCAGTCAGCACAAAAACGATGTCGATGATGGCGAGCGCGCCGATAATCTTCAGGTTTAGCGCGAAGGTGAAGACATCGCGGAGCGAGGGAATGGTGATGTGGCGCAGTTTGCGCCAGAAGCCCGCCCCATCCACGGCTGCCGCATCGTACAGATCAGGATCGATGCCTTGCAGCCCTGCCAGAAAGATGACCATCGAGTAGCCGAACGACGACCACGTGTAGACGATGATGACCGAAAACAGGGCGATATCCGTGTCTCCGAGCCAGGACTGCGCCAGCGAGCCGAGGCCGATGGAGTTCAGAATCTGATTGAGCAGCCCGTTGTACGGGTTGTAGATCCAGCGCCAAACGTAGGCAACAACCACGCCTGAAAACACGACGGGAAGGAAAAACAGGAATCGGTAAACCGTCCGCCCTCTCGTCAACTCGCCGATCATCACGGCGAGCAGCAGGCCGATCCCGATAGGTATGGTTACGGCGGCGGCGAGCAGGATCAGGTTATGGCCGAATGCGTTCCAGAAGCGCGGATCGTTGAGGACAAAGCCGTAGTACCGCGTGCCAAAGAACTCCCCCGTGGGTGCGAACAGCTTCCATTTGAAGAAACTGAGCACCAGCGTGCCTATCACAGGACCCAGGCTGAAAATCGCGTAGATAGTAAGCGCCGGGAGAAGGAAAAGATACGGTTCGATTTTGAGGCCAAGACCTACCTTTTTTCGCGGGGCAGCCTTGATCGCGAGTGGCTTGTCGAAACGGATTCCTTGAGCCACGTCACCGACTCCTTTACAATGTGAGCGGCTGGATGATCTGAAACCAGAGCGTGGGAGCAAAGCAGCAACCTTTGCTCCCACGGCCAGGTGCTTGAGCGCTACTGCTCAGCGAGCCAAGCCTGATGTGCAGTCTGGATGTTCTCGAGCACTTGCTGCGGCGTCAGATCACCAGCCACCATCCCCTGGATGCCGGTGCGAAATTCGACGGCGACATTGGGCGGCAGGTAGTCGACGTTGGTTTCGCCCGCCGTCGGCAGATGCGCCGACACCACGCTGTACAGCTCACCCAGCCACGGCTCGATGTCGGCGGGTGGTTCATAGGCAAAGGGCGTTACCGTGTTCGCCTTGACCAGCGTACGTGTCGCCTGTTCGGGCGCGAAGTACCAGTCGATAAACTCGTACACGGCTTCGGGGTGCGGGCAATCGGCGGCGATGACAAACGAACCGCCAATGCCGCCCACGCCCGACCACTTCGGCGATTCCAACATGGGAGGCACTACGAAAAAGCCGATCTCGAACTCCGGAGGAGTCTGGGAGGGTCCGTTCCAGGCGCTATGCATGAACGTCATCGCCGCTTTGCCCTGGAACCACATATCGTTGGCTTCCACAATAGTGAGGCCGTTCAGGTCTGGCAGGGAATACTGCTGCAAGTATTCCTGATAGCGTGTGACGCCCTGCAGGAGCGCTTCGGATTCGGTCCAAAGAACTTCCGCATTGAAGGCTTTGACCAGCTCATCGTCGGCGGCAAGGTACAGCCAGTTGGTCAGCTGGTACTCGGCAGGCCAGCCGCCGCCAAAGCCCACGGTGAAGGGGATGTAACCGGCGTCTTTGAGCGCCTGGGAGACATCCAGAAATTCCTGGTACGTCGTGGGCACATCAACGCCGACTTCGGCGAAGATACCCTTGTTATAAAAGACGCCGCTGTGGTGGACTTCCAAGGGCAGCGCGTAGATACGGCCATCGACGGTTGCCCAGTCGATCCACTGCTGCGGCATCTGGTCCCAGCCGCGCGCCGCGTAGGCGTCGGTCAGATCGAACACCTCGCCGGTTTCAACCAGAGAGCGCAGGTCTGCCCCGACGTTGATGTCGCCCAGGAAATCCGGCCCCGCGTCATTCAGCCACGCCGTGCGGAGCTTCTGCATCCCTTCCGTGCTCCAGTCCAAGCCGGCCAGGGCAGGCTCGTACACGATCTGGATATTGGGGTGGCTGGCGTTAAAGAGTTCGAAGGTTTCGCGTTCGAACTCCTCGGTCCCGGTTCCGAGCCGCCAGCTCACGAGCGTGATGACCTCTTCCTGGGCGGTGGCGATGTTCCCCTGTAGCGTTCCCGCCGCAACCAGAATAACCACGAAGGCGACGGCGAAAATGCGTGCGAGCAAGTGTCTGTTCATCTTCTTCTCCAAAAGAAAGCGGCGCTAGAGGTTGAAAAGACCAGTGCAGGACTGCCTGTAAGCCCGGCCCTCCTTTCTGGACACAGCGCTATTCGTCTGTGTGCTCCACTTCTTTCGCCCAATAGGTGAGGCTTCGTGCCACACTCTGGCGGATCGTTTCCGGGTCCCCTCCCCGCACCGCTTGCACGATGCGGTGATGGCCTTCGATAGCCCATTTGAGGTCGCCCAGGCCTGCCAGCGTGTTGCGGATGGATGTCAGGAAAAGCTGTTCGACAGTGCGCCCGATCTGGATCACGAGCGGGTTGTGGGTGGCGTCGAGCAGGGCAAAATGAAATTCGAGGTCACGACGTGTCAGCTCTGCGGCATCCCAGCCCGGCGAATGTGCGTATTCCTCGAAAGCCTGCTTCGCGCGCTCAATCGCCGTCCAGTCCTCATCGGTAGCGCTCTCCGCCGCGAGTTGGCAGTACCCAACCTCCAGCAGCGAGCGAAGCCCCAGCAAATCCTTGCCTGGCGCAGCCTGAAGCATGATCGCGAATACAATGGGACTGAGGAGCGTCTCGGATGGCTTGTCTACGATATAACTGCCGTTACCGTGCTGAATCTCAACCACGCCCATGGCCTGCAACATCTTGATCGCTTCGCGCACAGCGTTGCGCCCGGTTCCGATTTGCTGGGCCAGCTCCGCTTCAGAGGGCAAGCGTTGCCCCGGTCGCAAGCGCCCCTCGATGAGCGCCTGCTTGAAGTTCTCGATGATCGTTTCGGTCACACTCGGACGTTTGACGGTCTCGAAAAGGTTCGCGCTCACTCTGCCTCCTGTCGGATGCCCTACGTAGGACATCCCATGTCTTGAGACAAGCATAGTGAATGTGGGCATATCTGTCAAGTGGCATTTTGAGACGTGACCGGCCCGTGTTTCTTTTGCTCATCCTGATTGCCTTCCTGGTTTGAGCGGAAGTATCTCTACTGTGCCCGCATGAGTTCAGTTTGCCATTAATATCCCCCGGTCGTTTGCAAGAGAGTTATCTTCAGAAAGACAACGATGATCAACTCCACAGCTAATTGTCTGAAAATCTGGACAAAACAGTAAGCAGTCCGTTGTGCAGTAACCTCTATGCTGTTCATGTGAATTGAGGATTCGGTCAGCGCGACATACCCTCTGCCTCTTACGTCGCGGTACTCCTCATCTGGCTGGCCGTATCCAGGCTTTCGCTACGCTCTGCCCCACTCAGGAGCGTCTGCTATGGACCGTCGTCGCCTGCTCCATGTGATCGTTGACGTCCTTATCATCTTGAGCCTTATCTCCTGGACAGCTTTTCCCGCGCTGGCATACGCGTTCACAGCGCCGACGGCGAACACGCCCACCACCGATACGCGCCTTCCTCCCTCCGATTCTGACTGGCAGCCGCAGGCCGCACCGCCCTCACCCTTCGGCGGCGAGCCAGTCTACGTGATGAATGCAGGCCAGATCGGGCGCACGTTCGATTTGGGCGCGACGACACCAACCTGGCACAATATCACGCCGCCCAATGTCGGCGCGCTCACGGATTTCGCGCTAGACCCCTTCCATCCTGATACGCGGGCGTGGGCAATTGGCAGTGCGGGAATCTGGCGCACCGAGACCCTGGATCAGGCGACTCCTACCTGGTCACTTGCCATCTCCTGGGCAGACCTTGAAGTACGTTACGATGCGCTAACCGGACAAGGCAGTAACTGCGACCTGACTATGCTTCAGCGTCTTGTCCCGGACCCCGCTGTTTCTGGCCGAGTCATGGCCTTCATGTCGGTACAGAACTCAAACCGGGCTGCCTGCCCGGTCTTTCAGGTTACGTCCACCGACTATGGCATGTCCTGGACGGACAGCGCCCTGCCCGCTGCTTATGTGGATTGGGTCATCTGCGGCCTGGGCTGGTGTGACTTCTTGCGTTACCACGCCAGATTTCAGGGGGCCGTAACGATCGGGGCCAGCGGACGGATGTACCTCATCCAGTACGCCGGCAAAACGTGTGGTGAGATCAATGGCCTGGGTACATGCAGCCTAATGATCTTCCGCAGCGATGACCGAGGCGCGACCTGGTACGAGGTCACAGCCCCAGCGCCGAACGGAAATCGCCAATTTCTGCCAGATGGCTCGTCACAGCCCAAATCAATGTACATTTCCCGGCGTAACCCCGACCAGATGTTTTCGATTCTGGAGCGAGTCCCAGGCTCGGCTTCTTGGCCAAACCAGTTGCTAAGCACGAGTGTGGGCGGGACCAGCGCCAGTGTAGGGACGCTCGCCGGCGTGGAGCCAAGCTCGATCCGGGGCACATTGAATGGTCACCTGGACCCCGGCGGCCAGGAGCACATCTTCGCATTGAGTCAGGAAGGCCCACCGCGCCTGTTTGAGAGCACCGATGGCGGAGCAACATGGGCGGCAATAACGACTTTCCCCGCCGACCGGGCATCGTACATTGTGGATCGTGCAACCTCAAGGTCTATCCTGACCGTGCGCCCTGCCTGTGCGGGAACAGGTTGTTCAAGCGTCAGTGTAGCGCCGGCGCTCTCGTTTTTCGACGGCAACGTATGGCTTGACAAAACCGGCAACTGGTACGCGGCAAGCGCATTTGATGGTCGCTGGGTGGGCGGCGATGCCGTCCTGACAACACCCGTGCTCGCCCGCCCGCAGCCCGGCATCAGCGCCGGTGCAGTCGCGGGCGACGATTGGGATAAGGCCACGATGCGGGCCAACACTGCGTACCACACCCAACCGCTCATCGGTCGCCCGGTGAATAGCGCAACCGGCCATTACCTGTACTCGTCCACAGACCTGAGTATTCACGGTCGCGGTCAATCACTGACCTTTCACCGCACCTATTCGACGATGCGTATTCGCTGGGCGCCGGAAACAATGGGCGGCGAACCTGCACCGGGCGGGCAACCTATCGGAAATGGCATCACGGCGGGCAAGGAAGTGCCCCTTCTCGGCCCAGGCTGGACCCACAACTATAACGTGCGCCTCTTTCGCGCGGAGAATTACCAGATCAAAGGGACAAATGGCGCCGTCCTGCAAACGATGCCTGTAGCGATCCTTTTCCAGGAAGCGAACGGTAGTGTACAAGTCTTCGAGCAGAAGTCGTCAGGCGACGGTTATGTCTTCGATCCAGAGCCGGGTTTGCTCGCCAGCCTGGTCTACAATGAATCGGACCACGAATACACCCTGGTCCTATTTCCAGACAAGACGCGCTACACCTTCAACAACGACGGTCGGCTGGTGCGCATCGACCGCGTGCCGAATCAGAATGGAGACGCTGTGCTGGATCGGAACGGCAACGCTGAGGTGCCGCTCTGGAATCCTATCTACCTCATCTACAACGAGCGTGGGCACCTCTACCGCGTCACGGATAGTGAAAGCTATAACGATAACAACGATGAAGATGAAAACTATCTTGAGTTCGCCTACCAGATAGAAGGCGACATCGCTGAGGGCAGAGACCGCCTGATCGAGGTCTGCGATCATCGGCGCGGGGCGTCCCTGGACTTGTCGGGCGCGAGGGCTTGTCAGGGATCGGCGGATAGCCCAAGCGTGAAGTTGCAGTACACAGGTGACGTGGTTGACGTGTTGGCGCTCGCCAAGGATGTGCGTGGTTATGACTGGACATACGCCTATCGTGACCATACCGCCCTGCTCACCGCCGTGCGCGACCCGGCGGCACAGGTTGTCGAGCGTCAGGTCTTCGAGGCGGCAGGTGAGGCCCAGTGTGCGACGACCGCCCTCTGGCAGTGCCGCGTTCGCGAGCAGTTTCAGAGCAACGATGAGTCGCGTACGATTGTCTCGCTCGAATACCTGGCCGATGAGGTGAGAGTCTATGATAGGCCGGCGAGCGTACCAGCCCGCGAGCCGGTTCTCACGTATGCCTTTGACAATGGCGTCCTGAGATCGACGACGGCGCATGTCACCACTCATGGGGAAAGGCAGTCGTATACCACGCGCGTCGAATGGAACTCCGATTTTTACCAGGTACTTCGCATCGTTGACGCCAAAGGTAACGTGGTTTCCCAGCTCTACGAGTTAAATGGCGTCCGGCTGCAATCGGTGCGCCGGGGGAATCAACCACCAACGACGTGGAGCTACATGGCTGCTTATCCCGACGCGAGCGCCTTCGTGGATGATCGCGTGCGCGAGGTGCGGAATCCGCGCAGCGAGCCAACTACGTATGACTACGATGACCGGGACTTCTACTGGTTGCCTACGACTATCACGGATGCGCTTGGCAACGAAACCAGGCTCGATTATTGGCGTGGAACGGGCCTGTTGAAGTCCGAAACGCAACTGCTGGGCGGCGTCGAAATCACCACCTTCTACTGTTATGATCCCCAGGGACGGCGCACGCACACCGTTCAGAACTACGTGGGCGATGGCGAATCATGCGATGTTAGCTACATCGCCCCCGATACCAACCTCATCACCGAGGCGCTTGAGTTTGATGGCGCAGGGCGACCCACACGCACGCGCGACCCGCAAGGTCGGGACACAAAGCTCGACTACGATAGAGCCGGAAACCTTATCCGTGTTATTGTCAACTACACGGACGGCGGCGCGTATCATCTGTCCAACCCAGATCACAATCTGACGACGACGTACCGGTACGATGGAGTGGGACGCCTGACAGACGTTGTCGAGTGGCGTGTGTCCGGGCATTTGCCTACAGTCAATCCGCAGCCATTCCCACAGAGTGCGCAGTTTCCGAACAGCGCCCAGAACGATGCCGTGCGCATTACCAGGATCGAGTACGACGCGCTCGGACAGGTAACCCGCGTCGTGCGGAACTTCCAGATCGGCACGGACGGCGCACACAATGTCACCGCGCCCGACAAGAACATTGAAACGTTCTATGCCTACGACTTGGCGGGCAACCAGATAAGCGTGCGCACGCTGGCTGGTCGCAACGGCGACCAAGCCCGCTGGCGGACTGATCTCACCTGCTACGATACGCTACAGCGTCCTCTCACCCGCGTCTTGAATGCCGACGCCAGCGCAGCGAACAATCCGGCGAATGCCTTTCAACCCAACTGTAACTATCCGAGGCCAAGCTACTCCGCCCCTGACCAGGACCTTATCATTGAGTATTCGTACGATGAACTCGGCAATGTTGTCGAAGTAAGTGATGCTGCCGGCGCTGTGACAAGGACGTGCTATGATGGGCAGAATCGGCCACTACTTCAGGTAGTCAATCCATCCGGAAACGTGCCCACAGGGCCAACCTGTGTGTACAACATAACCGGAACGGAACCTGACAAGGACATTCGCACGTATTTCGAGTACGATGAGGTCGGAAACCTCGTCTACACGCGCAATGCGCTCGACCAGGAAACGCGGATGTGCTACGACGGCCTGAACCGGCTTCGCGCCCGCGTTATCAATCCGTCCAGTGTCGTCCTGACGTCCTCAAGCGGCGCGTGCGTTTCCTTCGATGACATCAGCGCGAGCGCCGATCCAACCCCCGACCGCGACATCCTCAGCTCCTTCGAGTACGACACGTTGGGGCGCATGATCCGCAGCGACGAGCTGCTGGACAACTCGAACGCGACGGTGCGGCAGCGCAGCACACTTTTCACATTTGATGCGGTTGGACGCCTCACCGGCCAATATATCAACTTCATTGATCCCGGCGCGCGGGCCAGCAGGACCATTTACCGACACATGC
>JADZBY010000527.1 GCA_020851855.1 Anaerolineae bacterium | reverse complement strand
TCACCGGGGCGAGCAATCGCGCGGCGGGTTGGCGATGACGTCCTGAATGCGGCGGATGCGGTTCTCCGGGTTCGGGTGCGTGCTCAGAAATTCCGGCTGGCCGCCGCCGCCGCTGGCCTGCTGGAGAATCTGCATCACTTCGACCATGCCCTGCGGGTCGTACCCGGCGGAGCGCATCAGGCACACCCCGAACTCGTCGGACTCCGTCTCGTCATCGCGCCCGTACTGCATGTTGATCAACTGTCCGATCATGGCCGCCGTTTGCGCCGCATCCGCCGTGCCCGCCGCAACGCCCACCGCGCCGACCAGTCCGTTTGTCAACTCGCTCTTGGCGATCTGCTGTGCGCTGTGCCGGGCCAGCACGTGCGTGATCTCGTGCGCGAGCACGCCGGCAAGCTGATCTTCCGTTTGTATGCGGCTCAGGAGCGCCTCGGTGATGAAGATCGGCCCGCCCGGCAGGGCAAAGGCGTTCACCGTGTTCGGGTCGTTCAAGACCGAGAACTCAAACTGCCACGGCGTATTGCGCGCCACCGTGCTATTCACGAGGTCCTGCCCGACCTGATCCACGACCTGTTGCGCCTGCGGGTCCGGGCTGAGGCCGCCGAACTCCGCCACCATCTGCGGCGCGGATTGCAGGCCGAGCGCAATTTCCTGAGAGGTGGTCAGGCTCAGGTATTGGTTTTCGCCGGTGACTTCGTTGAACTGGCTGGAGCTGAGGTACGAGATGATGGCGATGGCGGCGATGATCAGCCCCACGATCAGCCGCATCCCCGCGCCGGACTGCCGCCTGCGAATCATATGCGCCCCTCCACATCAAAACGATCCAGCGACTCGTACACGCCGCCCGCCACCGCGCCGAACAGCACATGGCCGAGCAGCAGCACCGGGCCGTTGATGGCGAAGAACCAGGGGAAAGACCGCGTGAATGCGTACAGGTTGATGCCGTAGAAGGCCAGTCCCAGCAGCGCGCCGCCGATGATGCCCACGCCCAGCCCCCAGCGGTGCACAACGACGGCGATGACCAGGGCAAGAACAATGGACACCACAACGTGCACAAGGATTCCCACGACGACCGTGCCTGCATCGCCGTCCATCACCGCCCGCTCGCCCAGCACCAGCGAGGCGGCGTAACGCAGGAACATCACGCCGTTCACCTTGAGCACGAGCGGCATGAGGATGAGCTGCACCAGCAGATGTACCGCGCCGCCGGCCAGCCCCGCGATGGGTATCGCGCGCCAGGCCACGTTTCTCCTCAACGATTCGACGAGCATCGACTTTCCTCCCCTTGTTGCGGATTGTCTGCGCCCTATCCTAGCATGGGAGTCTATCTTAGTCCTGAACAGCGGCGGGGTGAGAGCAAGGCTATCGTATTAAATCAGGTGGACCGGAGAAGCGATGGACTGCCCGGCGCGGATGGGCTTTTAGCATTTGCGGCGGATCATTATGGCGGGCGCGTCGCGACGCGCCCCTACACATTGTGGCGTTGCAGGGGCGGACGACGCAGGCGTCGTCCCTACACCGTGCGGAATTGGGGTGAGGGCGCGCTCAGGGGCGGTTTTCGGGCAAAGCCTGGAGCCGGGCGCGGACGTGGTCGGGAAGGCGTTTGAGCACGGCGTCGGGGATCGCCGCGCCAAAGGGCTGCTCACGGCGGGCGGCGCACAGCGGGCACAGGCCGTCGCGCGCGTCGCCGGAAAAGGCGGCGTGGCACTTTGCACAGCGCTGCAACGGGCCGGAGCGCAACGTTGCGCACTCGCCCTGGAGCACTTCCGGAAGGCTCGGCGCGCCGGACCGGCTCAACGCGCCGGCGCTGCACGCTTCGACGCACAATCCGCAGTTCGTGCAGTCCGCGGCGACGAAGCGCAACGCAAAGGCATCTTCTGCCTTGTGCAGTTCCAGCGCGCCGGTCGGGCAAATCCGCGCGCACAGATCGCAGGCAGTGCACGCCGGCGACGCGCTCAGGCGGGTAAATTCGGCGTCGTCCAGCACGGCGTCCTGGCGCGGCGAGGGCAAGCGCCGGAGCGCGCGCAAGAGCCGCCGCCGCTCGCGTGGGGCGCTGCGCGGCCCGCTCACCTGCGGCTCGGCGCGCTCGACAAGCAGATCGACGGCGCTTTCGGCGGGTGGAATGGCCAGCCGCAGGAAATGGCGACGGGAGAGCGGCGGATTCTTCACCGACACGACGAGCCGCTTGGCCCTGAACAGGCGTGAACCGGACTCGGCAAGGCCAATGGTGCGCCCGGAAAGGCTGCTCGCCATGGCCAGCGCGCCCGCACGCTGCACGGTCCGCTCGATGGTCGGTTGCATCAGCCGCAGCGGGCAGTCCGGGCAGGCATCCAGCC
This sequence comes from Anaerolineae bacterium, assembly GCA_020851855.1. GTDB lineage: Bacteria > Chloroflexota > Anaerolineae > Aggregatilineales > UBA2796 > JADZBY01. Next base: position 4,360 of record JADZBY010000527.1, on the reverse strand, counting down.
GGACGCGCGCTGTCTCGACGCCCAGCGCCAGCAAGCCCAGGTAACTCGACGCGCCGAGAGACGACAAACAACCGTCGGTTTGTATCACGGCATCCACGCCGCGCGCGCCGTGTGACGGATCGGGGTGGTGCGCGCAGGCGATCTCGACGTGGCGGCGCTCCACCAGTTTCGAGGCGCAGTTGAGCAGGCGATAAGCCCCGTCTGCGCCGTCAAAAACGCCCGCCGGGCAGGTGTTCAGGCACAGCCCGCACCGGATGCAGCGCGACAGGTCAAGGACCGGCCCGCCGTCAAGCTGGATGGCGCGCGATGGGCAGGCGGCGGCGCACAGGTCGCAGGGCGAGGTCTTGTCGGTCGCGTGCTGGCAGCGCGCGCCGTCCACCGTGACCGCCGGGACATCCTGAACGAGCGTTTCCGCCGCCCGCGCGAGCTGGAGCAGGTTCATTCGTCTGCCGGCTCCCCGATCCACTCCGCCAGCCATGCCATGCTGTGCAGCACGGAGCCGGCTGCCAGCTCCGCCACGCCGCGATAATAAGGCGTTTCGGCGTGCTGCAATACGCGGTCCAGGCACAGGTCGGCCCACTGGCCGAGGTGGGATTCCAGGAACGTGCGCATGCCGAGGACAATCGCCGCCAGACGGTCGGCCTGTTCCGTCTGAATGGCCTGCAGACCCAGCGCGCTGAGATAGGCCACGAAGCGCATCTCCAGCCCGATGTGATCTTCCGGCTCGCGGCCCGGATTGGGCACGGCCATGCCGAATCCCTGGTACATGCGCCGCACTTCGAGCGTCTTTTCGTCGAAGATCAGCCCGTCCGGGTCGCGGTAGACCGATTCCCAGGGCACGGCGAGCAATTCGCCCGGCCCGATGAACAGGCGCGCGTAGTCCCGCTTGAGGTCGGGCAACTGGTCATCGGTCCAGCCTTTGGAGACAGACTGCAACATCTCCAACGCGCGCTCCATGCGGGCATTGGATGCGGGCAGCGGCCACTCGGCAAACAGGTTATCGGCGGCAATGCTGCGCATCAGGTCGCCCGACGGCGGCTCGTAGAAGACCTTGCCGAAGAAGGTGTAGGCCAGGTGGTGCGCGATGAGCGGCTCGACCCACTGTTCCAGTTCAGGTTGTACCATTGTCGTCAGCCTCTCTGTCATGGCCCGTTGCCTAGCTGCTCAATCGACCAGATTCATAATGTGTGGGATTTTCCACCTCGCCCCCGGCCCCTCTCTACACGGTACTCCGCGTCGAGAAGGGGTTAAGGGGTAAGGCGTGAACTTGGGTGTGTCTGCAAACCCTCACCCCCGGCCCCTCTCCCTCATGGAGAGGGGTGAAAACACCTGGAATCTCCCCAGTTTTCTCCCCGCTCGCCCTGAGGGAGAGAGGGGCCGGGGGAGTGAGGGATGATCGCCGCAGAACCCTCACCCCCTGCCCCTCTCCCTCATGGAGAGGGGTGAAAACACCTGGAATCTCCCCGGTTTTCTCCCCTCTCGCCCTGAGGGAGAGAGGGGCCGGGGGAGTGAGGGTTTTAGCCTAGATTCCGATGCGCACCATGCTCGCGTAGAACAGGTAGCGGCCCAGCACCTCGGCAACCAGTACGAACACGAATGCCGCGAGGGCGAGATTGCCCACCACGCGCACCCGCGACTCGCTGGTCGCGCCCTGGTACACGAACGCCGCGAAGACGCCCGCGCCCAGGAACACCAGCACCAGCCGCAGCGCGAAGACCAGGCCATTCTGGTTGAGCAGGATGGCCACGCTCTCCGCCGCCGCCGGCGACGTCTGGGACGCCAGCCAGGCGATGTAAAGCGGGATCACGACGAAGTGCAGACCGAGCAGGACGATGGCCAGCAGCGCGATCCAGCGCAGTGTGGTGGCCAGCGCCGACGTTTGTGGGCTTTTCTCTTCCAGGCCCTTGCGGCGCATATACCAGTAGTTCAGCACAAACGCCGCGCCCATCGCCAACGCGCCGAGCAGGAACGTGGTGATGAAGAACGACGCCGGCGTCGCCAGGCTGTCCCAGGCCGGGATGGTCGGGAGCCGGTACACGGACGCCATGGCGTAGACCAGGACCAGCCCGACCGCCGCCACGACGAGCGCCAGCGCATTCCGCACCTGCGGGGTCGCGATCTTGCGCCACTGCATGACGGCGAACACCGCGCCGCCGACGCCGAAGACCAGCGCCAGCACGATCTCACGGCTCAGCCACGACGCGCCGAAGTTCGCTACGGCGCGCGGCGCGTTGGCCGGGTTACCGAGGTGAAACAGGGTCACGATCAGCCCGGCGACGACCACCGGCCCGATGGCCAGCAGCGCGCGGTCACTGAGTTTGTCGGCTTCGGCAATGCCGTATTTCCGGTTGGCGAAGAAGTGCACGCCGCCCAGGATGACAAACGAGCCGACCGCCATCTGCATGACGATGGTGAAGACGATCAGCGCCCATTCCTGGATTGACATCGTCATACCTCCTCCGGGTTCGCCAGAATGCCCCGCGTGGAGCCAACGGGCGCGGCGTCCCGATGCGGCTTGATCACGAGCGATGGGTGGGTGATGTCGGCGGGCGGGAGCGGCGCGACGGCGGCGACCAGGCCATGCTCGGCGCGCAACGCTTCCAGGTCACCGAACTTCAACGCGCGCGACGGGCAGGCCGCCACGCAGGCGGGCTGTTCGCCGGCATCCACCGCGTCGTAGCACGAGTTGCACTTGGTCATCACGCCGCGCGCCTCGTCGAACTGCGGGGCGCTGTACGGGCACGCCCATTCGCAGTACCGGCAGCCGACGCACTTTTCCGCGTCGATGAGCACGATGCCATCGTCGCGTTTGCTCATCGCGCCGGTCGGGCACACGTCCAGGCACATCGCCGTCTCGCAGTGGTTGCAGGCGACCGAGGTGTAGTAGGCGAACACGGATTGTGTCACCGTGCCATCCTGATTGACCACCCAGTCGCCGCCGCTGTATTCCACGACGCGCCGCCAGGTGACGCCGACGTCGAGGTCCCATTTATCTTTACACGCCACCTGGCAGGCTTTGCAGCCGGTGCACTCGTTGGCGTCGAAATAGAAGCCCAGTTGTTTCGCCACGTCCCACCTCCTACGCCTTCTCGATTTCTACGAGATTGGTGTGCTGCGGATTGCCCTTCGCCAGCGGCGACGGGTGGTATTTCGTCAGCGTGTTGACCGAACCGCCCACATCCACGCCGTTTGCGTCGGGGGTGTACCATGCGCCCTGCGGCACGGAGAGCACGCCGGGCATGATACGCGGCGTCACCTTGGCGGGCAGGCGGATGCGGCCACGGTCATTGAAGACCTCGACCATATCGCCGTGCTGGATGCCGCGCGCTGCCGCGTCGATCGGGTTGATCCAGACTTCCTGCGGCGCAGCTTCTTTCACCCAGGCCACGTTGCCGTAGGTGGAGTGCGTGCGCTGCTTGTAGTGGTGGCCGATCATCTGAAGCGGGTACTTTTCGCGCAGCGGGTCGTTGGGGCTTTCCCAACCGGGCGTGTAGATGGGCAGGCCGCTGATCACGTCGACCTCGTCCAGTTCCCAGGTCTGGCTCATGTCGTGCAGCCGGGGCGAGAAGATCTCGATCTTGCCCGACGGCGTCGTGAGCGGGTTGGCGACCGGGTCCTCGCGGAACTTTTTGTACGCCACGGATGGCTGGCCGGGGTTGGTGACTTTGAAGACGCCCATCGCCTTGAAGGCGTCGTATTCCGGGAAGTTCTCGTTGTCGGCGCGCGTGGCCTCGACCACGGAGCGCAGCCAGTCTTCCTGAGTCCTGCCTTCGGTGAACGCCTCTTCGACGCCCAGCCGCTTGGCGATTTCGGCGCACATCTCGTACACCGACTTGCACTCGAACATCGGCTCGATGGCCTGCTCGCAGAAGATGGCGTAGCCCATGTTGCCCGCAGAGCTGCCCGGCGCGATGTCCGTCTGCTCGAAGTTGGTGATGTCCGGCAGCAGGATGTCGGCATACCGGGCGCTCGGCGTCATGTGGTTCTCGATGACGACGATCATCTCGCACTGGGTATCGTCTTGCAGCATCTTTGTGGTCAGGTTGTTGTCCGAGTGCTGGTTGACGATGCAGTTGCCGGCGTAGTTCCACATGAACTTGATCGGCACGTCGAGTTTTTCTTTACCGCGCACGCCGTCGCGCGTGGCGGTCATCTCCGCGCCGCGCGTGATCGCGTCGGGCCACATGAAGACGGAGATCGAGGTTTTGACCGGGTTTTCGAGCGTCGGGAAGGGCTTCAGCGACAGGCCAAAGGACGCCTCACGCGCGCCGGTGCTGCCGCCCTGGACGCCGACGTTGCCGGTCAGGATGGACAGCATGGCGATGGCGCGGCAGGACTGCTCGCCGTTGGCGTGGCGCTG
>JADZBY010000526.1 GCA_020851855.1 Anaerolineae bacterium | reverse complement strand
CGGGCAGCGGGCGTGCGCAGCGCATCATAGGCCGCCCGGATGCGCTGGAAGCCTGCCGGGTCGCTTTCGGGCGGGTGCTGCCGGACGGCAAGGAAATAGGCGCGTTTGATGTCCAGCATGGTCGCGCTTGCATCCAGGCCCAGCACGGCATACGGGTTCAACGTCTGTGCTGCCATTCGGCCCTTTCTTGCACACTGCCCAACAGGCGGCGCATCTCGGCGTCCACACCATCCGGATCGATGCCGTCCAGCACCTCGTCGAGCGACGGCGCGTAGTGGTCATCCAACAATTCGATGGCTTCCTGGATGCCGTCGCTCATGTCGGTGCGTTCCAGCCGTTGTGCCCAGGCCGCCGCGCGCCGCAGGTGATCACGCGCCGCCTGCCGCCGCCCACGCGCCGCATCCCACAGGCCCAGATTCAGGTGCGCCGGGCCATAACCCGCCTCGACAGCCAGCGCGCGCCGGGCGAACGTCTCGGCCTCACGCGCGCGCCCGTTCGCCGCATACGCCGCCGCGATGCGCGTCAGCAGCCCGGCGGCGTCCTCGCCCGTCGCGCCGTCGAGCGACGCTGCGGCGCGCGACAGGTACGCCTCGCCCGCGCCCGCGTCGTCCGGCCATACCGCCAGCGCCAGATCGACCAGCGCCGCCGGGGTGAGCGCCCTCGCCGCCGTCGCGCGTTCCAGCCAGTGGGCCGCTTCCGCCGGGTCGCCCGCCGCGTGCCACGCCGACACGATGATCACGGCCAGATCGGGTCGAGCCGGGTCCAATCCGGCGAAAATGGCCCGCGCCGCATCCCGATCACGCTGCGCCAGCGCTGCGCCCTGCTGCGCCCGGAACAGGACGGCGGACTCTGCCGGGGCAAGCGCCGCCGCCTTCTCAAAATCCGCCGCTGCCGCGCCGAAATCCTCGATGGCCCGGTAAAAGTCGCCGCGCTCGGCGTACAGCTTCAACAAACGCTGCCGGGCGGTCGGATGCAGCGACTTCTGGCTCGACGCCAGCACACGCTCCCAGGCGTCGATGGCCACATCCAGATCGCCCTGCATGTCGGCAATCTGGGCATAAAGCGCCGTCGCCTCGGGATGGCCGGGCGCGCGCTCCAGGATGCCGAGCGCCGCCGCCTGCGCCGCCCGCCAGTTCTCATTCTCCATGCGCCGCCGCACGAGCGCCAGCCGCAAGGTCAGATCGTCGGGCTGGGCCTTGATGGCGTAGTGGAGCATCGTCGCGGCCTGTTCCAGCCGCCCGGCCCGCGCGTACAGCGTCTCGATGTGCGCCCACAGCGACGCAATGCGCTCCGGCGTCCAGCTTTCGTCGCCACGCCGGGGCCGCCGCCGCACGATCTCGCGCCACGTCTCCGCCGCGTCGGTCCAGCGTTCCAGCCGTTCGCTGGCCACGGCGATATTGGCCAGCAGATTGCGTGGGACCGGGGCCGAGATGCTCTCCAGGGCAGTCCGCGCGGCCTTCCATGCGTTCAGCGCCGCACGCCAATCGCCCGCATCGGCGGCCTGCACGCCTTCCAGCCACGCCGCACGCGCCCGTTGGCGGGTCAGAAGCGGCGATCCGGGCACGATCTTCAACCCGGCGCGGACCGTCTCGGCCAGTTCGGCGGCATCGGACAATCGCGCCGCGCGCGCCGCGTAGGCCGCCGCCAGATTTTGGCGCAGCGCCGGCGTATTGAACCCGGCGGCGCGCGCCGAAAGCCAGCGGGCCAGCGCTTCTTCGGCGTCGCCCCGGCTCCACGCCGCCGCGCCCAGGTAATAATGGGCGAATCCGCGCTGCGCGGCAAGAGTCCGCGTCAAGAACGGCTCGGCGCGGGCCAGATCGCCCTGGGCCAGCAGCTTCAACGCCTCGATATAGGCCGGATCGCCGGGCTGAAGCAGGTCGCGCTGCTCCGGTGACAGGCGCGCCCAGGCCGGATCGCGCGCCGGGTCGCCGCCCGACTCGGCAGCGGCCAGGCACAGCATGATCGCCGCACGCGCTGCAAGGGAATCATCCGGCGAGGCAGCCAGACAGTCCTGGTAAGCGCGCCGGGCGGCTTTCAGGTCGCCGTGCCGGTGGTGCGCCAGCCCGAGATGATAGGCGTACAGCGCATCGCCCGGCGCAAAGTCGTACGCGCGGCGCATGTCGTCCAGGGCGCGGTCCGGCGCACGCTGGGCCAGCGTCACGGCCCGCCGGAAGTGCGCCTCGGCCAGCGCCGCACGCAGCGCCGCCGACGCCCCGGCGCGGCCTGCCGCCGTCCAGGCCTGAATCGCCGCGTCATAATCGCCCCGCGCAAACGCCTGATAGCCCCGGCGGCGCTCGTGGCGTGGCGAGTCGTCGTCTCCGGGCAACGGCGGCGGCTCGGCGCGCGACGTGCGGGCCGGGCGTGTCGGTTTTTGCTGGCGGGCGCGGTCCTGTTTCTTCCTGGCCATGCTCACAGAAACGCCCGGCGCAACAAGATGAGCGGACAGCCGGGCGACCGCGATCATTATACCGCAGCCGCCATCCCGGTCTTGGCAAAAGCCGCCCGCCTGTCGCATAATAGGGTACGGATGTTCGCATCAACGAAGCGCACACACCCATCCGTCAAGCAATCCGTCCATCTATTCCCTGATAAGCCTTATGAGCGCTGCTAACCCAAGCGAGTTCAGCCTGCCCAACCGTTATGCCTATGACCTGCGCACGCCGGTCCGCTGGATCGTGTCGCACGTCCTGCGGTACTGGATTTTTCTCGTGCTGGTCGTCGTCGCCGCCATCCTGAATGCGGTGGGCGCGTTCCTGATCCCGCTGCTGGTCGGGCAGGCGTTCAACAACTTCCTGGGGCCGGAGCGCGATATCCAGGTCATCGGCAATTTGGCGCTGCTCATGGCGCTATCGCAGGTCGCGCGGGCGGGCGTTCTGCTCTTGCGCAACGCGAGCAGTGAGACGCTGGCCCAGCGCATGGAGCGCGACGTGCGCGAAGAGCTGTACACCAGCCTTTTGGGCAAGAGCATGACCTTCCACAGTATGCAGTCCGTGGTCGACATCATGGCGCGCGCTACGAACGACGTGCGCG
>JADZBY010000525.1 GCA_020851855.1 Anaerolineae bacterium | reverse complement strand
CCGTCACGCGCTTGGTGTGGTACGCGACGCTGATCGTCATCGTGGTGCTTGTGCTCGCGCCCATCGGCTGGATGATCACCACGTCGATTCGCCCCGAAGTGGAGATCGCGACCACGGACATTCATTGGATTCCTCGCCAGTTCACGCTGACCCACTTCGAGACGATTCTCGACGAGCGCCCGATCCTGCGCTGGCTGTTCAACAGCCTGCTCGTCTCCACGCTGGCGACGTTGCTCGTACTGGTGCTCGATTCGCTGGCAGGCTATGCTTTTGCGCGCATGGAGTTCCGTGGGCGCAATATCCTGTTCATGCTCATCCTGTCGATGCTCTTTGTGCCCATCCAGGTCACGGTTGTGCCGCTCTTCATCCTGTTCTCGCGCATCGGCCTGACCGACAACTACCTGGCGCTGATCCTGCCCGTGGGCGCGAACGTGACCGGCGTGTTCCTGATGCGCCAGTTCTTCCTGAGCATCCCCTACGAGCTTGAGGATGCGGCGCGCGTGGATGGGGCCAGCCCGCTGCGCATCTTCCTGTCCATCGTGCTGCCGCTGGCGAGGCCCGCCCTGACCGCCGTCGCCATTTTGACCTTCCTTTCGACGTGGAACAGCTTTTTCTGGCCGCTGATCGTCACACGAAGCGACGAGGTGCGCACGCTGCCGGTCGGCATTGCACAATTTCTGAGCCTGCGCGCCGGGATGGTGCAGGGGCAGCAATCGGTCGGGCAGTCGATGGCCGGCGCGGTGATCGCGGCGCTTCCGCCCATCATCGTCTTCGTCATCTTGCAGCGGTATTTCATCGAGGGCATCTCGCGGACCGGGCTGAAGGGCTAAGCCGTGGACGTGACAACGCGGCTGCGCGGCATCGTGACCGTCCTGAATACGCCGTTCACCGAGGATGACGAGGTCGATCTGGACGCGCTCGGCGCACATGTCGAGCACGCCATCCAGTGCGGCGTGGCGGGCTTTCTCGTCCCGGCGCTGGCGAGCGAGGTCTACAAACTCAGCGCGAATGAACGGATGCGCATGGTTCGCGCCACGCTCGACGCGGCAGGCGGACGTGTCCCGGTCATCGGCGGAGCGACTGCCGGCTCACCCGATGAACGCCTTGCGGCGGCGCGGGAGCTGGTGGCGCTGGGATGCGACGCGATCCTGGCCGCGATCCCGTACACCGACGCCGCCGATTACACCCGTCAGGTCGAAGCGCTCGCCCGGCTGGAGCCGCCGTTGCTCATGCTCCAGGACTGGGATGCGGCGGGCGCTGGACTGCCGCTCGCGCTCATCGGCGACCTGTTCGAGCGCTTTGAGGCGTTCCGCTCGATCAAGATCGAGGTCGTTCCGGCGGGCGTCAAGTATACGCAGGCGTTGGAAGCGACCGGCGGCAGGCTGCACGTCGCCGGCGGATGGGCCGTGACGCAGATGATCGAGGCGCTTGACCGGGGCGTACACGCCCTGATGCCGACCGGGCTGCATCCCGTGTACGTGCGCATCTTTCGCCTGTACCAACAAGGCGACCGCGAGGGTGCGGCGGCGCTCTTTCGGCGGCTGGTCCCGGTGCTGGCTTTCTCCAACCAGCACCTCGACATCTCCATCCACTTCTTCAAGCGGCTGCTTCACCGGCAGGGCATTTACCCGACGGCGCGCGTCCGGCAGCCGATAACGCCCTTCGATTCTTACCACGCGCGAATCGCGGACGAGCTGATCGATTACGCGCTCGATCTGATGCGAGAGGTGCAGGCGGGATGAGCGAGTTTGACGGCAAACATGTGTTGATCACAGGCGGATCGCGCGGCATTGGCCGGGCATGCGCTGTGGCGTTCGCGCGGCGTGGCGCGCGGGTGGCGGTGCATTATCACACCAACCACGCCGCCGCCCAGGAGACGCTGCGCCTGCTCGACGGCGCGGGGCATGTGGCGGTCGCCGGGGACATCGCCGACGGGGACGCCGTCGAGGGCGTTGTGGAACAGGCGCTCTCGGCCTTCGGGCGGATCGACGTGCTGGTGAGCAATGCGGCGATCTACGAGGAACAGCCGCCGACCGGCGTCGAGTATGCCGAGTGGCGCTCGGCATGGGCGCGGGCGCTGGGCACGAACCTGGTCGGCGCGGCGAATATGGCCTACTGTGTCGCCCGGTGCATGATCGGGGCGGGCGGCGGCAAGATGATCATGATCTCGTCGCGCGCCGCCTTTCGCGGAAAGCCCGAAGCGCCCGCCTATGCCGCCAGCAAGGCGGGGCTGAATGCCCTGGGGCAAAACCTGGCCGTAGCGCTGGCTCCTCACAACATCTTCGTGTACATCGTCGCGCCGGGCGTGGTTGAGACGGACATGGCAGCGCTCGACAAAGCCAGTCCGCGCTGGGAATCTATCCTGAAACAGAGTCCGCTGGGCCGCGTCACCATGCCCGAAGACGTAGCGCGCACCGTGACATTTCTCGCGTCCGAGGGCACGGACATGCTCACGGGCGCGATCATTGACGTGAACGGCGCATCCTACCTGCGCACCTGATGGCGTTCACCCTCACTCCCCCATAGCGAGAGGGGAGAAAGGCGGGAGATTCCCGATCTGCTCACCCCTCGCCATGAGGGAGAGGGGCCGGGGGTGAGGGTTTGCGAGGGCGTCAGTCCAACTTGCCCAGCCAGCCCCGGCGCATCATCCACTTGAACAGCTCCAGCACCGGCACAATGGTCACCGCCAGGGCCGCGATGATCAGCCAGTCCACGAGCGGCAGGCCGAACGTGCCGAACGGCCCTTGCAGGAACGGCACGTAGATGATCAGAGCCAGCAGCACAAGCTCCCAGAGGATCGCAAGGTTCAGCCACTTGTTTGCGAAAGGCCGAGAGAAGATGGAGTGAATGTCCGAGCGGTAGCTATAGGCCTTGAAGAACTGGATCAACACGAGCGAGACGAAGGTCATGGTCATCGCCTCGGCGTCGCTGCGGCCCGATCCCCGCGCCCACATGAACAGGCTCAGGTTGACGCCGGTGGACCACAGGCCGCCGACGACCATGAGCGCGATCACGGGCCGGGTCAGGATGCCCGTGTTCGGTCGCAGCGGCTTGCGCCGCATGAGGTCGGGCTGGGGCGGGTCCACCGACAGGGCGAGGGCGGGCAGGCCGTCTGTGGCCAGGTTCACGTACAGGATTTGCACGGCGCTCAGGGGCAGCGGCAGCCCCAGGAGCACGGAGCCGGCCATCAGGCCGATTTCCCCGATGTTGGACGAGAGCAGGTACATCAGGTATTTCTTGATGTTGCCGAAGATGCCGCGCCCTTCTTCCACCGCCGCGACGATAGAGGCGAAGTTGTCATCGGTGAGCGTCATGGCGGCGGCTTCTTTGGTCACGTCCGTGCCGGTGATGCCCATGGCGATGCCAATGTCGGCTTTCTTGAGGGCCGGCGCATCGTTCACCCCGTCGCCCGTCATGGCGACGACGTGGCCCCGGTTCTGCAGCGCGGAAACGACCCGGAGCTTGTGGGTCGGGGAGACGCGGGCGTACACCTCGATGTTCTCCACATCCCGCTCGAACTCCGCATCGGGCAGCATGTCCAGCTCAGCGCCAGTGATGACGCGGCCCTTCTTCAACAAGCCAAGCTCGCGCGATACCGCCCGCGCCGTCAGCGGATGGTCGCCCGTGATCATCACCGGCACGATGCCGGCCTGCTCGCAGTTCTGGATGGCGGTCCTCGCTTCCGGGCGCGGTGGGTCGATGATGCCGACAAGGCCGAGGAAGGTCATCGCGTGTTCGGCGTTTTCGACCATGGCATCGCGCTTGAGGGCGACCGCCAACACGCGCAGGGCGTCGTTGGCCATCTGGCGAGCGGCGTCCAGAATCTTCTCCCTGGCGGACGCATCCAGCGCGACCTCACCGGCTGCCGTCATCCACCGCGTGCACGAATCGAGGATGATCTCCGGCGCGCCCTTCGCATAGGCGATCACGCCTTCCTGTGTGGCGTGCAGCGTCGTCATCCGTTTTGCTTCCGAGGTGAACGGAATCTCGTTGACGCGGGGGAACTGCGCATCGAGTTCCCGCTTGATCAAGCCCGCTTTGGCCGCTGCCACCACCAGCGCGCCCTCGGTTGGGTCGCCCTGGACACGCCAGCGGTTGTCTTGCTCACTGTGCACGATATGCGTATCCGAGGCGAGCGCAGCGGCTTTCAGGAGCAGCCTGGCCAGATCGGGCGGCTCGATGGATGATCCGTTGCGCGAGAACTTGCCCTGCGGCTCGTAGCCGATTCCGGAGACTTCGAGCAGCTCGCCGGCCACGAAGATGCGGCGGGCCGTCATTTCGCCCTTCGTCAGCGTTCCGGTCTTGTCGGAGCAGATGAACGACACGCGGCCCAGCGTCTCGACTGCCGGCAGACGGCGGACAAGGGCATTGCGCTTGACCATGCGCTGGACGCCGATGGCCAGCGAAATGGTGACGACGGCGGGCAGCGCTTCGGGGACCACAGCCACGGCCAGCGCAATGCCGAAGACCAGCATCTCGATGATCGGCTGGCCACGCAACACGCCGACGGCCACGATGACGCCCACGATGGCCAGCGCGGCCTGCGCCAGGCGGTGGCCCACCTTGTCCAGGTTTTCTTGCAGGAGCGTCTTGCCGGGCGCGACCGTCTGCAACATCTGGGCGATGCGGCCAAATTCGGTGTTCATGCCGGTGGCGACCACGACCGCTCGCCCCCGGCCATAGGTCGCCGCCGTGCCGGCGTAGACCATGTTCCGGCGGTCGCCCAGGGCGAGATCGGAGCCGCTAAGCGAGGCCGTATGTTTCTCCACCGGGACCGACTCGCCGGTGAGCGCGGCCTCTTCAACTTGCAGATTGACCGCCTCGATCAGCCTGGCATCGGCGGGAATACGATCCCCGGTCTTCAGGAGCACGACGTCGCCCGGCACAAGCTCGCGCGCCGGTATCTCAACCTGCTGTCCGTCCCGCACAACGGTCGCCGTGGGCGCGGCCATCTGGCGCAGCGCCTCGATAGCCCGTTCGGCGCGGTATTCCTGCACAAAACCAAGCAACACGGCGAAGAGCACGATGACCGTGATGGCGATTGCCTCGATGCCGTGCCCAAAGAAGGCAGAGAGCGCCGTGGCGATGAGCAAGATGATGATCAGCACGTCCCTGAACTGGTCGATGAGGATGGTCCACGGGGAGATGCGATGCGCCGCCTGAAGCTCGTTGGGGCCGTATTCCGCCAGACGCCGCGCCGCTTCTGACTTGGTCAGCCCACCGGGCGCGGACTTCAGGTTGGCGCTTGTCGCGTCTGCGGAGAGCAGATGCCACGATGAGTCCAGGTTCCTGGTTACGGATGCCATAGATACATGTCCTGTCCTACGATCGGATGTGCAGAAACAACGGCTAACGCGACGACCCGTGACTCCACTGCCGGGCAAGCCGGGGAGTGAATCGAACTGGAGCCATGCGAGAGTTCAAGCAGAAGTGGTTCGTGCGCGCGCTGATCTCCGGACTGCGCCTCGTGATGGCGTCCAGATCAGCCTCGGAACCGGTTGCCCGCGAGCGTGCGCACCGCGTCTGCCCGGTACATTGTGCCTGTTAGGTCCGCAGGCTGTGATCCCCCATTTTTTAGGGGTAAGTGGGCGGCGCTGGCTTTGGCGGTGGCCGGCGTTGGCGCTGTGGCGTGGCAGACGGCCTTTTCTGACGCGGCAGGACGGTGGACGTCGTTCGGCAAGGGGAAGCTAGCGCAACTGTCTGTGCAGCAGCCCGTCACTGACCGCGCCTGACGCTGCACCGGACAGTTGCAGGGCGGCGGCCTGCGCGTGCGGCTCATCCGGCTGGCTCAGGTTTCTGGCATAGACGAGCGCCTTGCGCGTCGCGGAGAAGATGACATCGTCCGCCGCGAACACCTGAATCTGGCCCGCTGGCGCGACCAGCCCGGCGTGCTGCAACTCGGCATAGACCGGCGCGCCGACGCCGGAGAGGATGAGCTGCCCGCCCTGCGCCTGCAAGCGCTCGGCGTAATGCTGCATGATGCGCACCCCCGTGCTGCCCAGGAAGGCGTTATCGCGCATCCGCAGGATGACGATGGGCTGGCGTATGCCTTCGGGCGCGGGGAGAAGCTCTTCCAGGCGCTTGGCAGCCGCAAAATACAGGTGGCCGGACACGGAGATGATCACGGGTTCACCCGGGACGAGCGTCACCGGGAGCGGCGTTTCGCGGAAATCGCCGCTTTCGAGCGGCTCCAGGCGAACCGCGTGAAGGCGTTCCAGGGATTGGAGCAGGTAAATGCCCAGCGTCAGGGAGATGCCGATGTAGATGCTGTATTCGAGGGGCAGGACGAGCGTGCAGCCGAACGTGATGAGCATGGCAGCGCGCGACGAGAGGCTGATGCGCCACACACCCCGGATGGCGGGCCAGTCGATCAGGGACGTGGCGGCGACGATCAGTTGGCCGGCGAGCGCTGCCAGCGGGATGTGCTCGATCAGGCCGGCAAAGAGCAGCAGGATGCCCCCGATGAACGCCCCGGCAAGCAAGTTGGCCAGCCGCGTACGCGCGCCTGCGCTGATGCTGACGGCGGTGCGGGAGAGCGAGCCGCTTGCGGGAAGGCACTGGAAGAATCCACCAACCGCGTTGGCGATGCCCTGCGCGAGCAAATCCCGGCTGAAGTCGGGCGTGCGCTGGCCCGGCTGGTGGATGCTCTCCGCCAGTGCGGCGCTTTGGATAGATGCCAGCACGGCGAGCGCAAAAGCCGATGAGAACAGGGCCGGCGCGTATTCCAGATTGGGCAGTACGAGCGACGGCAGCTGTGACGGGATATGAGACAGGTCACGCACGAGGGCGATGCTGGGCGATTGCAGCAGGGAAGCCAGAATCGAGGCCGCCCCGATGCCTATCAGGGTGGCGATGAGCTTGTACCGCGTCCGCCGCAGCCCGACAATCACGCCCATCGTGGTCAGGCCGACGAGCAGCGGGGCGATCTGCGTGGCTGGAATCAGGGCCAGCCAGCGGGCAGAACGTTCGAGCGCGTTGCCCGACGACGTCAGGCTGTAGCCGGTGATGTGGTGAAGCTGGCCGAGGATGATCAGAACGCCCGCGCCGCTGATGAAGCCCACGATCACGGCATTCGAGACGAACCGGCTGAGCGCGCCGAGCCGTAACGCGCCGAAAGCGAGCTGAATGAGGCCGACCATCAGGGTCAGGGTGAACAACGGGAAGGGTGGGTCCGGGTTGCCGAATCCGGCCAGCGCGTTGGCCACGAGCAGCATGAGCACATTCGTCGGCGCGATGGTCATCAGGCCGGAGTTGGAGAACAGCGCGCCGATGATGGTCGGCGCGAAGGCGGCGTACAGGCCATAGACCGGCGAGACGCCGGCCAGAATGGCGAAGGCCATCGCCTGTGGCGCGCCGGCAACCGCGCCGGTCAGACCGGCGATCACATCCCTGGAAAGCGTGGATCGGTCTGTGCGCCCGAGTCCTCTCATGCGTCTATCCCTGGGCCGGCGCGCCGTCGTCCGCGTCGCCGATGCGGAGCACGACCTGCCAGGCTGCCTGTGCGCCGGGCGCGACGGTCAGGCAACGTCCGTTGCGCCAGGCTGTCTCCAGCGAATCATGGTAGCCGTTGCTGATCTCAATGGCCAGCGTCGGCTCCGGGTTGACCGCGCCCTCGTCCACCCAGATGCCCACGTAGGGGATGTCCTGCGCGTCCCATTCCAAACGCAGCCAGCGGCCCGAATCCATCTGGTACAGCGCCGCCCAGTCCACGGCGACATCGGGCGGCGTGTAGAACTTCCGGCAGTCCCGGTTGGACGCGGGGCCGACCTGATCGAGCCGGATCAGCGCGCCGTCCGCATCTGGGGCGTCGGGCCACGGGAAGCGCCTACCGGCGTCGCCAAGCCGCGTGCCCGGTCGCACGTTGACGATCTCGCGCACGACCGGCGGAAGGACCAGCCGCGTATCCGGCGTCACGGTGAATTGCGGGTGGGATGCCCACAGGCACACCAGCGGCTCGACGCCTGTGTTGGCCACCTGGTACGAGAGAATCACCGTCCGCTCGTCTTCGAAGGCGATACCGCGCCGGAATCGGTAGGGCATGGCGCGCCCCTGCACGGTCCCATCCAGGCTATCCGGCGTGGCGGCGTCGTGCTCCCAGGGCAGCGCCCAGATTTCGCCGTGATCGGGCAGTTCGCGCGCGAGGTACGCCCCGGGGGCGGGATACCGGCAGGCTTTGATGGTCGGGAACATCTCGTCCCAGCCCGACATATCCTGCTCGGTGAACACCGCGCCGTAGGGAACAGCACGGACCGGGCGCGCGCCCGGTCCTACCAGCCATTCGTGATGATTTCGGCGGTCGAAGATAGAGGCGATCTTCGCGCCGAGTTGTGGCAGGATGACCAGCCGCAGCGCCGTGCTCTCCAGCGCCAGGGCAGGCATCCCACGCCACGTCGTTTCCGCCTTGAGGATTCTCACGGGCGTGCTCTACCGCGCCCGCGCCGCGAGCGCACTGCATCCGGGCGCGTCGTCCTGGCTCGCCGCCAGCTCCAGCAGGAAGGGCGGAAACTCGCCGTTTGCGTCGGCCACGCCCTGCGCGTACATCCGGCGCACAACGTCCGGCAGCGCATCGGCGACGTTCGCGGCGAATGGATCGGGCGCGGCCAGATCGTGCAAGAACGGCCCGGTCCCGTCGATCTTGCAGTTCATCCAGTACTGCCCGTCGATGACCGTCATCGCGCCGCCCCAGCCCACCGTGACATGATCGCGGATGGCGCGGTTTTCGAGCGCCGCCTTCCAGAAGGGAAGGCCGTGCAGCGGCTGGGCGGGCGTCACGCCGGCAAAGTCGAGGATTTGCGCCGCAATGTCCGTGTGTTGCAGCAAGAGGTCCGAGCGCTGGCCTGCCCCGGCCCCATCCGGAGAGCGCACCATGAGCGCCAGGTCGAACACGGACGGGTGCGAGGGATAGCCGCGCTTGCCCATGTAGCCGCCGTCGCCG
Source organism: Anaerolineae bacterium (assembly GCA_020851855.1). Taxonomy (GTDB): domain Bacteria; phylum Chloroflexota; class Anaerolineae; order Aggregatilineales; family UBA2796; genus JADZBY01. The sequence goes on along the minus strand of JADZBY010000525.1, from coordinate 10,316 downwards.
ATGGCGTGCCCGTGGTCGCTCAGGACGATGACCACGCTGTTTTCGAGCATGCCGAGCACGCGCAGTTTCTCGTAGAAGTGGCCGAACCAGCGGTCGCACAAGGTGACCAGGCCGCTGTAGTTCGCCTGGGCGCGGCGCAGCAGTTCGGGGCTGAGATCCGCCGTGCTTCCGTAGATGGAAATCACCTGCTCCGCCGAGTCGCCGGTATCGTACATACGCCGGTAGAAGTCCGGGACGAACCACGGCTCGTGCGGGTCGAAGCTCTCGACCGCCAGGTAGAAGTTGTCGGCGTCCCGGTTCTGCTCCAACCAGCGCGACGCCTCGGTGAAGACCTGGGGCGCGAAGTAGTCCTCTTCCTTCGTACGGCCATGCATGTTGCGCAGGCAGTTGCGCGTGAACTCCACGACCGACTGCCCGATCATGTTCGTCATGTCGAACAGCTCCGGCGCGAGCCATTTTCGCACGTCGTCGTCGCTGACCTGCGGACCGCTCCGGTACGGGTCCTGCTCTTTTCCACGCAGGAAGGTCCACTGATCGAAGCCGCGCGTGTAGTTTTTCGACGGCTTGAACATGTGGTAGCAGTCGCCGACGAGGCCCGTCCGGTAGCCCGCGTCCCGCAGCATCTCGGCGACGGTGTCCTGGGATTCGGGGATAGGCCCCCAGCCCGGCGCGCCGACAAAATCGCCCTTCAGCCGGTAATCGGCGTTCCAGAAGGGATAGACGCGCTGCCCGGTGTACAGCGCGCGCCGTGCGGGCAGGGTAGGCAGGACTTCCGGGTAGGCGCGGGTGAAGAGCATCGATTCGCGGGCAAAAGCATCCAGGTGGGGCGTGTGCACCGCTCCCCAGGGCGCAGTTTTGCCATAAGCGCCGACGCAATCCGGGCGCAGCGTATCGAAGACAATGAGGATGACGTTCATGATCCGGAATAACCCTTTCGTATCGAAAAGCTAGCCCTTGAGCGCTCCGAGCGTCAGGCCCTTCACGATCTGTTTCTGGGCGATGGCCACGAGGATCAGGGCCGGGATAGTCGAGAAGAACGCGCCCGCCGCCATTTCGCCGTAGCGGATGTTGTATTCCTGGATAAAACTCGCCAGACCGACCGGCATGGTCATGGCGCGCGGTGTGCTGCTCAGCGTGAGGGCGAACAGGAAGTCTTTCCAGCTGAAGACGAAGACCAGCACAGCCGTCGCCGCCATGCCGGGGCGCACCAGCGGGACGATGATGCGCGCGAAGATCATCCAGCGGCTACAGCCGTCGATGGCCGCCGCCTCTTCAAGCTCTGCCGGCACTTCGGACATGAAGCTATGCAGCATCCAGAAGGCGAGCGGAAGGTTGAGCACCATGTGGGCCATGATCACGGCGAGCAGCGTATCGTAAACGCCCACCGAGCGCGCGATCAGGTATAGCGGCCCTACGAAGACGATGGGCGGCAGCATGTTCACGAACAGCACCCAGCCCATGACGATGCCGCTGTACAACGGACGCCAGCGGAACCGGCTCAGGCTGTAGGCGGCGAGCGAGGTCACGAACAGGATGAGCACGCTGCTCAACAGGCCGACGATCAGGCTGTTGACGGTGAGCTGCGTGAAGTTGCTGCGTGTGCCGCCGAACAACTCCTGGTAATTCTTGAGCGTCGGCGTGAACCACGGGCTGCCCGATACGATGTCGCGGAACAGCTTGATGGACGTGAGGAACGTGTACAGCACCGGCCCCAGCGTGGCGATGACGAAGACCCAGATTGTGCCATGCAGCAGCAGGGGCGAAATCACGCGCCGCCGCATGTTTGCAGTGAGTGTTGCGCCCATGTTACATCGACCTCTGGACAACGCCGCTGAGCCAACGATAGAACACGACGAAAACCGTGATGAGCGCCGCCATGACCAGGGCCAGGAACGCGCCATATCCCAGCCGGAACTGCACGAAGAACACGTTGTAGATGTGCAGGCTGATCACCTGCGTGGCCGTGCCCGGACCGCCGCCGGTCAGCGCGAAGATCTGGTCGAAGACCTTGAAGGCCAGGATGGTGCGCAGCATGACCGCGACGATGATCGTCGGGCGCAGCAAGGGGATGATCACGTGGCGGTACACCTGAAATTCGGACGCGCCATCGACTCGCGCGGCCTCGGTCAGCTCGACGGGCAGCGATTCGACGCCGGCCAGCATGATCAGGAACAGGAAGCTCGTCCAGTGCCACAGATCGACGATGATGACCGACGGCAGCGCCAGATTCGGGTCGGCGGTCCACAGCGGGCCGGGAATGCCGATAGCGCCGAGAAGCTGGTTGATGACGCCGTAGTTGTAGTCGTACATCAGCCGCCACATGACGCTGATGGCGATGGGCGGAATCAGGATGGGGATGACGAGGACAGCCCGGTAGAAGCCGGAAAAGCGGCGCACGCGGCTGACGAGCAGCGCCAGAATCAGCCCCAGCAGCGTTTCGAGGGCGACCGCCGACACGACGAAAACGAGCGTATTGCGGAGCGCCGCCGGCACGACGGGGTCTTCGGCCATCCGCTCGATGGCTTCCAGGCCGGCGTATTCCCAGACGAGCTTGCCCTCTTCGAAGCGCACGTCGGAGACGCTCATACGAACGAGCTGGAAGGCCGGGTAGATGGTCAGGCCGATGAGCACCACCAGCATGGGGACGAGCGCCCAGACCTTGAACGTGCGGTCCACGTAGCGCCCAAACTGGCTGAGGATGCCCTGGCCCTCGGCGGGTGCGGCCATCGACGCCGGGAGTGCGTGAAGTTCATTTTTTTGCATGTGCCCGTCCTGCAAAAACAGTCTTTCGTGCGGCGCGTGCACGGCTCGGGTACGTGACGCCGGGCGGCGGAGCGCCAGGCCGTACTCCTGGACAGGCTCCGCCGCCGCGAACAGGTGAATTACAGCGGTTTGTACTTGTAGTCGCCGTTTTCGAGGATCGTTTCGACTTCTTTCGCCGCTTCCATCATGGCGTCTTCGGGCGACAGCTCGCCGATGAGCGCCTGGACGACGCGGCGGTCGATGATCTCGACAAGCTGCGCCGTCTCGACCAGGCGAGGCTGCGCGCGGATGAAGGGCGTGCTCTCGGCCATGGCCTTGGCCCACCAGCCGACCTTCGGGTCGTCGGCAAGCTGTTCGTAGGTGTCCTGCCGCACCGGGATCGCGCCCGCCTGCGTGTAGTACACCTGATTCTCGTTGGTGAGCGCCCACTTGAGGAACTCCAGCGCCGCCGTCTGGCGTTCGGCGGGGACGTTGCGCGGGATGCTCATTACCCAGATGCCGGACATGGTGTAGCGCAGATCGCCCGTCCCCGGCACGATGCTCGCGCCGACCTTGTCGACGACGACGGAGTTGTCCGGATTCTGGAGATTGGGGGCCATGGCCGTCACGGCGTGGATTTGGGCCAGACGTCCGCTCTGCATGAGGGCCTGGTTTTCCGCCTGGCCCATGTCGACGAGGTTGGCCGGGCCATAGGTCTTGCCCAGGTTGAGCCACGTATTCAGCGCCGCGACTGCTTCCGGCTTGGCGAGGCCGATGGACCATTCGCCTGTCTCGGTGTCAAGCTCGACGATGCTCGCGCCGTGGCTGGCCAGGTACGCCTGGAACTCGAAGTTGGGCGGCTTGGTGCGCAGCGTGAAGCCGTGCATGTTGGGCGGGTTGTGGAGCGCCTGGGCCACCGCTTCCAGTTCGGCCCACGTCGTCGGGACAGACAGGCCGTTCTCTTCGAGCAGGTCCTTGCGGTAGTAGTAAAGCTGAATGTTGCCGTTGATGGGCAGGCCGTACAACACGCCGTTCGGCCCGGAGTAGTTGATGCTCTCGTCCCAGCGGGTCGCGTAGTCGTACTCGATGATCTGCGGGTCGAGGGTGAAGCCCGGCTCGATCTCTTCGAGCGGCATGACCAGCCCACCGGCGTAGAAGGGCATGTACCACTGCTCGTTCAGGTTCAGGATGTCGAACTCGCTCTCGGCAGCCTGCACGGCATTGCGCGACTTGTCGAGCATCCCGTTGAAGGGCAGCACGCTCAGGTTGACGGTGTTGCCGGTCGTCTCCTGGTAATAGTTGACGAGCGCCTCAAAACCGGCGAACCAGGGCGATTCGTTGATCTGGATGGTGATGGGGGATAACTGCTGGCGGAAACGTGTGCTGCGGCGTGCAAATGCCGAGGACGCGGCGAAGGCATTGCCCGCTTTTGCCGCTACGGCAAGCCCTCCGGCGGCGAGCGCCGCATTTTTGAGAAACTGACGACGCGAAAGTTTTGTTTTCGGGGTCTCCATGAACGTTTCTCCTCTTAGCAGCCCGTGCTGGGCAGGCAGCGCGTCTTTTGCAGAAAAAATCCAGCTTGGCGACGGTAGGGTTTGCTGGCGGGTTCACCTCCTTCAGGCCGGGGCAGGCCCGGTCGAGTCACGAAGGACAAGCTCCATCGGCAGCAGGGTCTGGATTGGCGCTGGCGGGTTGGCCCCGGCGTCGATGAGCTGGATCAGCCGGTTGGCCGCCAGATAGCCTTTCAGATAGCTGTTCTGCCGAAGGGTGGTGAGCGCGGGCATGGCGTGGCGCGCAAACGACGCATCGTCGCAGCCGATCACCGAGAGCCGACCGGGCACGTCCAGGCCGAGCCGGTGAAGTTGCTCCAGGACTTCGAGCGCGACGAGGTCATCGCTGCACACTACCGCCGTGGGCAGCGGGTCGCAGCGCGCCAGCGCTTCCGCGAGACGCCGCCCGGTCCCTTCGAAGAGCGGTCCGCGCTTGATCAACTCCGGAAAAAGGGAAATATTGTGCCGCGCCAGCGCATCGAGGTACGCCCGTTCCCGTGTGCGCGCCGAGGCGAGATCGGGCGGCCCGGCGATCAGGGCAATGCGCCGGTGGCCGAGGGTGATGAGGTACTCAAGCGCCTGGGTCGTGCCGCCGTAGAAGTCGGGTTCGACCCAGTTTGTCTGCGCGCCACCGTCCAGAATCTGGCAGGTGGAGACAAACGGCGCGCCGCTTTCGGCCAGGCCCGCCAGATTCGCGTCGCCGAGCGGCACGCTCATCAGGATCAGGCCATCGACGCGCTGCTGGCGGAAGGCGTCCACGTAAGGATGCTTCGCCCAGGCCAGATTGAGCAGCAGGTCGAAGTCGTGCTCGCTCAGGACGTGGGCAATGCCGTTCAGCGCATCGCCAAAGACGGGATAGGAAAAGACTTCGTGAGAGGAATGGTGGATGACGACGCCGACCGTGTTGGTCCGGCCATTGGCCAGCCCGCGCGCCAGCAGGTTTGGCCGGTAGCCGAGCACGTCGATCACCTGGCGCACGCGCTCGCGCGTCTCCGCCGCAACTTCGGGGCTGTTGTTTATGACCCGCGAGACGGTCTTGATCGAGACGCCGGCTTTGCGGGCCACTTCACGGATGTTCGCCATGGAACCGCCAATCCGCACTGCAACTGGAATGACAGCGTTAGCGCTACCGTTGTCATTCGGCGTATACTCATGGTAGTGAGTTTTTGATTGCACGTCAAGTCATGGGTTGGTCATGGCTATCGCATCAAAAGCTGCAAACGAGGCAGGCGGCAGGAAAAGGCCTCACCCCCCTGCCCCCTCGCCACGCGGAGTACCGCGTAGAGAGAGGGAGAGGACGCGCTAGTAAGGCCAGCGATCTCCTCTCTCCATGCCGTCGGGGTCTTCTCTGGGGTGACGGACATGGAGAGGGGCCGGGGGTGAGGATGCTTTGATGTGATGGCCCTGATGGGTTGGTCTGAACGTCTCCAGCGGGGGGACTCATGAAACCTGAACCGGTGCGCATCGGGATGCTTGGCGCTGGCTTCATCAGCGACTATCACCTTTCCGGCTTGCAGGCGGCGGGCGCGGAGATAGCGATCCTGTTCAGCGCCGACGAGGAAAGCGCCCGCCGCCAGACAGCGCGCTACGGCATCCCGGCCTGGACGCTGAACGCGGCGGATGTTTTTGGACGCCCTGATCTGGACGCGGTCATTGTCGCCACCCCGGACTTCACCCATGAGACGATGGCGCTGGCGGCGGCGCGCGCGGGCAAGCCGGCGCTCGTCCAGAAGCCGATGGCCCGCACCAGCGCCGAATGCCGGCGGATGGTCGATGCGGCGGAGCGGGCGGGCGCGCCGCTGTATGTCAGTTTCATGCACCGCTATTTCCCGGAAGTGGAAGCGCTCCGGGCGCTGCTGGCGGAGCAGACGTTGGGGCGCATTCACGCGGTGCGGCTGCGCAACGCGACACAAGGCGCAGATTGGGCGCCCTGGTTTTACCAGCGTGATGCGGTGGGCGGCGGCGTCGTGCTGCAACTGGGCGTGCATGGCATCGACCTGCTGCGGCATCTGTTCGGGGAGATCGACGCGCTCTCGGCGGCCACGGCGCTGATGAAGACGGAGCGGCGGCTTGCGGATGGGACCATCGTGCGCCCCGACAACGACGATACGGCGCTCGTCACGTACCGGCTGGCGTCGGGCGCGCTAGCCACGCACGAGATCATCTACAACGAGGTGGCCGGGACGGACCGCTTCCGCCTGGAAGTGTACGGCGAGCGCGGCACAGCGTGGCTGCGCAGCGAGCGTGGGCCGCTGGCATATGCCCTGGCCGACGGCGACTGGGTTGCGCCGCCGCTGCCGGACGAGAGCGTCACGCTCCGGCAGCACCGGCATTTCGTGGCCATGCTGCGCGGCGATGCTCCACACGACGGTTCGGCGCGAGATGGGCTGATGAGCGTCGTGATCGCGGAGACGATCTATCACGCCGCCGCGACCGGCCAATGGCAGCGCGTGCAATGAGTGAGGCGGCATGAACGGCTACGACGGACTTTCGGCCTATTTTGGCGACATCCACAACCATTGCGCGGTCGGTTACGGGCACGGTAGCCTGGAAGATGCCCTGACGAATGCCCGGCTGCAACTTGATTTTGCCTGCGTGACGCCCCACGCGCACTGGCCGGATATGCCCACCGGCGATCCGGCGCTGGCGGATGTGGTCGCCTATCACGAGATGGGTTTCGCGCGGGCGGCTGCCGCGTGGCCCGACGTGCAGGACCAGGTACAGGCCGCCAACCTCGACAGCCGGTTCGTGACCTTCCTGGGCTTCGAGTGGCATTCGATGCAGTACGGCGACCACTGCATCTACTACCGGGACGGGCGGGGAGACATCTTGCGCGCGCCCGACCTGGACACGATGCGCGCCGCGCTGAGGGCGCTGGCGCAGCGTGGCGTGGCGGCGCTGCTGTTGCCGCACCACATCGGGTATCGCCAGGGCTACCGGGGCATCAACTGGGCAACCTTCACCCCGGAGTTTTCCCCGGTCGTCGAGATCATGTCGATGCACGGGGCGTCCGAGAGCGGGGACGCGCCCTACCCGTACCTGCACACCATGGGGCCGCGGGACGGGCGCAGCGCCTACCGGCATGGGCTGGCAGCGGGGCATATCGTGGGCGTGATGGGATCGACCGACCACCACAGCGCGCACCCTGGCAGTTACGGCTCTGGGCGGCTGGGCGTATGGGCGGAGAGCCTGAGCCGGGCCGCGATCTGGGACGCCATCTGCCAGCGCCGGACCGTGGCCCTCACCGGCGATAACATCCGCGCCCGGTTCAGCCTGAACGGCGCGCCGCTCGGCTCTGTGCTGGCCTTTACGCCGGAGCGTGAGGCGCGCATCGATGTCACCGGCGGCGGAACGATCCGGGAGATCGAGCTGGTGCACAACGGCGAGACGATTCACCGCTGGCACACGCCCCACCTCGCTTCGCCCAACTGGGACGCGCCTTGCAAGGTCGCCGTGGAAGTTGGCTGGGCAGAGCGGGATGTGAACGTCGATTGGGCGGTCGATCTGGCCGTCGAAAACGGCGACCTGGTGTCCGTCGAACCGCGCTTTCGGGGGCATTCCATCGTCGCGCCCAGCGCCGCCGAACAAGACAGTTACCAGTTCAGCCGGTGGGCGCGGGTGGGGCCGGATGGACTGCGGCTGGAAACGCGCACCTGGGGCAACCCGACCGGCACGACGGCCAACACCCAGGGCGTGTGTCTGGAAGTGCGCGGCGGACCCGGTACGAGGCTTTCAGGGCGCATCAACGGCAAGCCGGTCACGATCACGCTGGCCGACCTGGCAGAGGGACCGCACAGCGATTACCTGGGCGGGTTCCTGACGCCCGCGTACTGCTTCCACGCGGCAGCGCCGCACCATTCCTATCACCTTGCCGGCAGTTTCAGCCACCGGGGCACGGGTGATCGGCCCGATTGGTACATGCTGCGCATCGGCCAGCACAACGGGCAGTGGGCCTGGACCTCGCCCATCTGGGTCAGGGGGCGGGGCGACGTGGCGGGCAGGGGGTGAGGCTCAGCGTTCATAACAGCCTCTACGCGCGCCGGACCGTCACCGCATAACGCGCCTCTGGGCCGAGGGACAGCGGCAGCACGGCACGCGCGTTTGTGATCACTTCGACCTGGGCCTGGACCGCGCCGCCGACCGCCGCCTCGTACCTGCCGCCGGGCAGCCCACCCACGCGCAGAGTTGCCGTGTGCGGCGCGCCGGATGAGCGGTTTTCCAGCGTGAAGGCGATCTCGAACGGCGCGCGCTGGACGTGAATCGCGGACTCGGCGGCGAATCCGTCCCGTTCGAGCGTGATGTGCAGCGCCGGATCGGCGTCGAGCAGGTGCAAGCGCTGGCGTAAGCCGTCTTTCGGCCAGAGGACGAGCGAATGGCCGGTTACTTCCAGGATTCCGCCGTAGGCGAACAAACCGAAGAGCGGATCATCGACCACGACAACCGCCGCCGTGCGCAATCCGCCGCTGAATCCGCTGTCGATCTCGCCGTCGTAGGACCAGACGCCGCGCCCCTGCGCCTTGCCGGCCCAGTTCGTCGTATACTTGCCCGGCTCGAAGGCCCAGCCGGTCGCGCCGTCGTTCTCCGGGCCGGGGAACCAGAAGCCGTAGTTGCTCTCCGGCGTGCCGCTATTCACCAGCGCCCAGCCTGCCAGGTACGAGGCGTAACCCAGCCGGGCGTAACGCGCCGCATCCTCGGCGTAGTGCAGCGCGTAGTCGAGGATCGCCCAGCCGCCCATCTGCGTCATGTAGCTGAGCTGGTAGTTGGAGTTGCCGTGCTGCCGGATGTCGCTGCCCAGGTGGAAGTAGCTCGTCTCGAGCCAGCCGCGCGCCGCGATGTTCGCCGCGATCTGGCGTTCCATGAAGGCCCGGAAGTCCTCTTTCCGCACGGACGGGTGCGAGTACCATTCGCCGGTGTTTTTGTCCTGCCACAGGTTCTCGTCCGGCTCCAGGGGATGCTCCAGCCCGTAGCGCGCGATCATGTGCGTCGATTCGAAAGCCGTGGTGTCAAAGTACATCTCGGAGCCGAACGGATAACGATGGTCATAGACGAAGAACTTGACCTTCTTCTCCCACTCGGCGCGTAACCAGGCCGCATCGCCGGCGCGCCCTTCGGCGTCGAGCGCCTCGATCAGGGCCGGGATGACCAGCTCGTGAAAGTTGCCCTGCTTGTAGGCCCAGTCGCACCAGCCGCGAAAGTCCCACGCTTCGCCCATCTTGATGTTGTACGGCACGACGAAAAAAGCCCGCGCCGTGCCAAAGGCGCGTTCCAGATAGCCGGCTTTGTCCAGGTAACGCACGAGGTCCGGGAAATCGCGCGCGATGCGGTACATGGCGAAATAGAGCAGGATCAGGTGCGTGTAGTCGAAGGTGCGCCACATGCGCTCCTGCCCCAGGCCGCCCGAATTTAGCCCGATCGGGCTGGTGCGGTTGGCGTACCAGTTGTCCGAGCCGTAGATGCCGTAGGGGTGCGGTTCTTCCGTGTCCGTGCGTTGCAAGCCGCCCCACACGAAGTGTTCCAGGTAGTATTCGACGGCCTCGATCTCGGCCCGGACCGGGAAATGCACGTTTTTGCCCGCCACAAACCCGGCTTTGCACAGCGTCGGGTCGTCCGAGCCGCCGACCATGTACGGGTGCAGTCCGCCGGCATCGTCCGGGCCACGCAGGACGCGGTTTTCCATGTCCCACAGGGAAAACAGCCCGTCATACCATGTCTCCGGGCGGCGATGCTGCTGGTGGGCGACGATGAAGGCGGCGCGCTTCTTGATGACCGTCTCCACCGGCTCGGTGACGAAGAACTGAAGCGTGTGCCGCCCGCCGTTCGTCAGCTTCACGTCGACGCGGTTTTCGCCCAGGCGCGCGAAGTGCAGGCGGTACTGGTGTATGTCCGGCGCGCGCTCGCCCAGGTACTCGACGGTGGTCTGGGCCGGGAACTCGACGGCCAGCGAGTCAGGGCCGATGGGCTGGCGGGTGCGGATGGCGAGTTGGGCGAACAGGTCGCTCGGCAGGCTCATGCCGGGCACAACCT